>JAYTYJ010000071.1:0-5086 GCA_043742445.1 Candidatus Tayloriibacteriota bacterium
CTAAAGGTGATGAGGTTCCCAAGTTCTATGGTTGCTTCTATTTTTGGATTTAAAGAGCGACAGGGTTTTGTAGCATCAGTAGGCGCAGAGAATGCTCCAGCAGTTAAGTTTTAAGTTATGAAAAAAGTTGCTCTATGTGCAACAATTATATTTGCAATCAGCACATCTATTGCTTTTGCATACACAAGCCCTGGGAAACCTCAGGGTTTTGTGAATGATTTTGCTGGAATTTTGAGTTCAGATGCAAAAAATACCCTGAATCAAAAACTTTCCACTTTTTCTTCTCAAACTACTATCCAGGTAGCTGTTGTTACAGTCAGAAGTCTCGGTGATGAGACTATCGAGACCTACGCGGTGAAACTATTTGAAGAATGGGGAATCGGGAATAAAGATAAGGATAATGGAGTTTTGTTTTTAATTGCACAAACAGATAGGAAAGTGCGAATAGAAGTTGGCTATGGACTTGAAGGAGTTTTAACTGATGCTCAGTCAAATGGGATTATTCAAAAAATAATTCTACCAGAATTTAAAGCGGGAAATATGGAAAAGGGAATTGTTGACGGAACTAATGCGATTCTTGCTGTTGTGCAAAGTGGTGCTGATTATTCTGTACTAGAGAAAAGTAGTACAAACTGGGGTAGTGTTGTGTACATTGGATTTTTTATTTTTGTCTGGTTGTTTGGAATTTTAGCAAGAACTAAATCATGGTGGTTGGGTGGATTTATTGGAGCTGTCGCCGGAATTATAATTGGAATTATCAATGCATCCTTCATTATTGGAGTTATCTCCATACCTGTTCTCATAATTCTTGGTCTTATATTTGATTTTATAGTTTCGAAATTTGGAGGGAGAGGAGGTGGGGGTGGGCCTTGGATAGGGGGATTTGGAGGCGGAGGAAGTTCAGGTGGAGGATTCAATGGATTTGGGGGTGGTTCATCTGGGGGAGGTGGTTCTAGTGGATCGTGGTAGTATATAGCTATGAAAAAACTTTATAGAGAAAAAAATTTATGGTACTTATCTGGTAGACAAGTACATCGATTTTTGGTATAAATCTCGTTGGACCATAATCAACCATTCAAATATTATTTATGAGTGTATCAGGTGTTTTAGTAGAGACGTATGTTACGATCGCCAAAGAAACAGTAACAAGGGAGGTTAATCCTTACGCTCTCAGATTTTGCCTTGTCTTCAAGCGTTTCAATGATCAGTCACTTCGCTTCAGAGTCGAGTGTATTGCCTATCATGCACATGATAAAGATAATCGTTGGAAAATCCTCGATCTACTAGAAGTTGGAACACCCAACCTTGAGACCATTCTTCGTGCAGAAGAACTGCTCGTTATCAAGAGGTAAGTTTAATGCGAAATTTCAAATCTGGCGCCGCACGGTTTTACCTGCGGCGCTTGACCTTATCTATTTCTCAATTTTTCCACAACTTGATCACACTTTTTAAATAAATCTTCTAATGTGCCATCATTTTCTATTTCTACATCAGCCATTGCCATAACTCTATCAACATTTTGACCATTTCGATCGGTATTGTTTCGCTCTTCTTCCTCAATTTTCTTAAAATCTTCAAAAGAAACAGTGTCCCCGATTCTTCCGCGTAATTTTCCCAATTCGTATCTTCTCTGAAGTGGGGCATTTATAGAGATGATTTTTCCACCATTCTTTTTAAATGTTTTTACTTCGTCGATAGCCCGAAGGCCACTTATGATAAGATTTTCTTTTACTTTTTCTAAAGCTATTCTTACTAGAACATCGCCACCTTGCTCAGCTCGAAGCTTATTGCCGACAGTTTGAAGATTTTTTCTATCTAATTCGCCTAAATTATGTTCTTTCACATAATTTCTAATAAGATCACCACTCGAAATATGAGTTAATCCAAATTTTTGTTCAATATAATTAGCCACAGCATCTTTTCCAACCGCAGGAGGTCCAACAAAAGCCAATTTCATTGCACTATCATATCACAAAAATAAAATTATTTACAAAGAAATAAAAATCCAAGAGGGCAGCGGTCTTTGCTTTTTGGTCTCATTTTACAAAAAAGAAAATCGAGAGCTTTATAAAAAGGAAAAACCATTGGTCGCAAGAATCTAAGAGGTATTGAAAGGACGATTGTATTGAAATTTGCTAAAAATGGTCCGCCTTCCATAGGTACTATAGTCACCTCCTTGAAACCTGCTTCAGAAAGTACTTTATACAGAGATTCTTTTGTAAATCTCCAGAAATCTCTCGGATCTGGATGATAATTGACCCAAAATGGCACAAAACCGATCATTTGACCTTTAGGTTTTAGAATACGTCGCAATTCCCCTAAAATATGTCGATAATTATAAATATGTTCAAGGACGTTGCAGAATATGAGAGTATCCATAGATCCATCAGAATAAGGTAGACGATCTTTTTCAAAATCCACATCCACTATCGAGCCATCGATCATTTCAACTGTCGATCCAGGTGTTCTTTTGAAATAATTAAAATAATCTGGTTTATGTCCTCCACCCACATCAAGTGTCCGACCCACGAGCGGTTCTTTACTCAAAGCCTCATTCATCCTTATGCGTACGAGAGTATGATCTTTATAAAGAAATTTAAGGGTGTGAACTAGTCCTGTTTTTTTCATGCGTCCATGATATCATAGAGACTATAAATAATATATGCGCACATATTTAGAAAAATTTGATGTCTGGCTTATTCACTTTTTAAGAAAAGTCAGTATGCCTTTGGCACGAGTGGCGCTCTTCGTGGTTTTTTTTTGGTTTGGGATTTTAAAAATAATAGGTACTAGTCCCGCCAATCCAATGGTGCAGGATTTAATGCACGCAACACTGCCATTTATGACATGGGATTTTTTTATCGTCATTTTTTCTATATATGAAATGATTATCGGTATTTCATTTCTCATTCCTCGCCTTGAGCGATTTGCTATAGCACTTCTTATGCCACATATGGTTATGACGATGTTACCTCTCATCTTTCTACGGGCGATGACATGGCAAGGTTTTCTAACACCCACGCTAGAAGGGCAGTATATTATTAAAAATCTCGTTATTATTGCGCTCGCTGTGGGTATAGCGGCACATTTGCATCCATTACATCACTTGAAGAAAGGGAAATAAAAGGGGATAATGCATAGATTATGAAATATCCTAAAGTTACAGTTTGGGACATTACAAAAGAGTATTGGAAATCAGCCAAATACCATTGGATTTTAGCTGTTACAGTCCTTTTGACTGAAGCAGTAGGTACACTTTTGTACTCCATCATCTCTCCGTTGTATCTAAAAAAGTTTTTTGACGTTATAACCACTACGGATCCTTCGCAAAATAATATCGCGTCAATCCTTATTTCAATAATTATTACTATAATGATTATTGAAATCTTTGGATTGTTAATTTTTAGAATTAGTGGATTTTCTTTTAACCTTTTCTTAACACGTGTTGCGAATAGATTGGTAGATCGTGGATTTGGTTATATGATCGACCATTCGTATTCTTTTTTTGCAAATAACTTTTCTGGTTCACTCGTGCAGAAGTTTGGTCGTTATCATAGATCATTTGGTCGTCTAGCAGACAAAATAACTGCTGACATGGTAACTTTGATAGTTAAGATTACCGCTAGTTTCTCTGTTCTTTATTTTATATTTCCTAAAATGGCATATTTAATGGGCCTGTGGTTTGTCTCTTTTTTACTTATATCTTATATATTGGCACAAATTAAATTAAAGTATGATATTTTGGGTGCCGAGGCAGATTCTAAATTGACTGCTATTGTTGCGGACTCGATATCAAATCATTCGTCAATTCAACTTTTTGCTGGAGCTGAAGGAGAATTGCAAAATGTAAATAAGAGAGGAAGAGAATTGTTTAGGATCTTCTATATTAAGTGGAATTTAGGTACGATAACCGATGGTATCCAAGCTCTTATTACGATGGTGGCAGAATTCCTGATTTTCTATTACGGAATAAGATATTGGCAATTGGGAATAATGTCAATTGGTACTTTTATTTTAGTCCAGTCTTATATTGTTAGTATATCTGGAAATCTTTGGAATTTTTCTCGTGTAGTCCGTGACATGTATGAAGCTACAGCTGACGCACGCGAAATGGTTGAAATTTTAAATCTTCCCCATGAAATCAGAGATATTCCAGATGCAAATATACTCGCTGTGTCAAAAGGTCATATTGAATTTAAAAATGTCACATTTGCTTTCGGTCAAAATAAGTCGGTGTTAAATAATTTCAATTTAACTATCAATGCTGGTGAAAAAGTCGCTGTCATCGGTTCATCAGGAGCAGGAAAATCTACCCTCATAAAACTACTTTTAAGGCTAATTGACATTCAGGGTGGCCAAATATGTATTGATGGTCAAGATATAAGAACAGTTACTCAAAATAGTCTTCGTGAAAATATTAGTTTAGTTCCCCAGGATCCAGCCCTTTTCCACCGTACATTAATGGAAAATATTCGTTATGGGAAAAGAGATGCAATCGATGGAGAAGTTTTAGAGGCCTCTCGATTGGCACATTGCGATCTTTTTATTAAAGAATTTCCTTTGAAATATGAAACATTTGTTGGTGAAAGAGGGATCAAACTCTCTGGTGGGGAAAAACAGAGAGTAGCCATCGCTCGGGCCATTTTGAAAAATGCCCCGATACTTGTACTTGATGAAGCGACATCAAGCTTGGATTCACATTCAGAGTCTTTGATACAAGATGCTCTGAATACTCTTATGAAAGGCAAAACTACTATAATTATTGCTCATAGACTTTCTACGATAAGGAAAGCCGATAGAATTGTTGTTCTCGGGAAAGAGGGAGTAGTTGAACAGGGAAATCATGAAGAATTAATCAAAAAAGGAGGTACGTATGCTCGACTATGGAATCTCCAAGCTGGAGGTTTTAATGATAAAAGTATTGAAGATATGCTTGAAGCTTAAATATGACTAAAAAAATACTTACAATAAGTAGAGTAATTACCTTGGTGATGTGTTTATCATTTTTTTTACTAAAAACACAAAATTCTAGTTTGTTTTCCTTAAAAATAAATAATAAAGATATTCATCTTTTGATCGCTGATAC
>JAYTYJ010000072.1:0-3832 GCA_043742445.1 Candidatus Tayloriibacteriota bacterium
TATGAAGATGATGGTGCCCACAGCTAACCTTGTTGAGAAACATTACACACTTGATCCAGACTGGATTCGTATTGCAGGAGAGAAGTCTATAAAGAATGCTCTAGATAAAGGTCATAAACCTCTTTCAGAGGATCCTATAGAAACTGGTACTATGGTTCTTTCATCTCTAAAAAAATATCTAACGAGTGGACCTGTCGTGGCTATGATTTGGGAAGGAAGTCATGCTGTGGCTATTGTTAGGAAGATGATTGGAAGTACAGAGCCACTTTCTTCTGATGTTGGAACTATTCGTGGAGATTTCGTCATAGATTCGTATCAAATGTCAAATATCGACGCTCGAGCTATTAGAAACCTAGCCCACGCTTCTGGTTCGCCAAAGGAGGCTGTAGACGAGATAAGACATTGGTTTAAGGATGAAGAAATTATCGACTACACTCATATTCAAGAGAAGATTCTATACGACGCATTATAGACGAAATCGAAGTTTGATGTCTGAACAACAAAGAATATTGTATTTCAAAATGAGAGTAATATAATAAGAATAGGTTACATGAGTATTAAATCTATAACTTTTAATTTGGGAGATTGAGAAGCTTCGCGCTTCAATTATGTTGCACCTTGGTGCTATCATTAAGATCACCCACCTAGTATTTTACTAGGCTTGATACTCTTGTAGCCTATAAAGAAAACCCGAAAGGGCTTTTTTTGTTTATGTGGATTATAAGATATAATTAGTATATGAAAAATATTAAACTTTCTATTACGACATTATTTCTTTTGGTGTTTCTTTTATTCTTTCATGTTAAAGGAATGGAATACAATCTGTATCTAACCTATTGGTTCTACGACATCATTGCTCATATTCTCGGGGGAGTATGTATAGCACTTTCACTTCTATGTGTCGCAAGTTTTTTAAATATTGAGATCTTTAAAAATAAACCTTGGATTTTAGTTCTGCTCACTTTTGTGGCAGGAATAGCGTGGGAAGCTTTCGAAGTCTATTATAATATCTCAGGCTATATTTTTGGAACACTGGCATATAAACTTGATACGGCCAAGGATCTTTTTGATGATGTTCTCGGATCGGTATTGATTGGTTTTATATTTAGAAATAAAAAATAAATGAGCGCATATATAACATTTTGTAGTGGAATAGGAAGTGTGACGGGAGCTAATTTTCTTTTGGAAATGGGTAATATAAAGGTCTTGATTGACTGCGGTCTGATACAGGGTGAAAAATCAGCTCAGACCGAAAATAGGCTGGACTTTCCATATAAACCGTCTGAGATTGATATGCTTTTTATCACTCATGCGCATCTAGATCATGTGGGGAGAATCGCAAAATTAGTGAAGGAAGGTTTTAATGGAATAATCTACTCAAGTCCTGAAACATTTTCTCTCGCACAACTTATCATGGAAGATGCCCTCGGCCTTCTCACGAGAGAAGCGAATCAAGAAGGTGTGACACCACTCTACGAAGAAAAAGATGTGATAAAAGCTTTTAGTTTGTGGCAAACTATTCCATATCATCAAGAGAAAGTTTTCGACGAAGGTTTTTCCTTGTATTTAAAAGACGCAGGACATATTCTCGGTTCCTCGATGTTCCAGTTTACTTTTGAAGGGAAAAAGATCGTCTTTACGGGAGATTTGGGAAATAGCCCGACACCACTTTTGAAAGATACAGAAACTATCGAGGGGGCAAATTATGTTGTCATGGAAAGTGTATATGGAGATCGTAATCATGAACCAAAAGATGAACGTAGAGCGAAACTCCAGTCAGTTATTCTGGATACTATCTCAAAACAGGGGACTTTGATCATCCCTGCATTTTCTCTGGAGCGGACACAGGTTATTTTATATGAAATAAATAAGTTGGTTGAATCTAAAATGGTGCCAATCATTCCTGTGTATGTAGATTCCCCTTTAGCAACTAAAGTGACTGATATATATAGAGCTAGTACGTATCTTTTCAATGAGAGAGCTCAAAAAGAAATAAAAGAAGGGGATGATCTATTTAATTTTCCTCGACTTTCATTTACCGTAAACCCTGAAGAATCTCGAGCTATTGATCATGCTAAATCTCCAAAGATTATTATTGCTGGATCAGGAATGTCTGTTGGAGGTCGAGTTATTCATCATGAAGAAATATATCTAGGTGATGCTAAAAATACTGTACTTCTCGTAGGGTATCAAACTCTAGGATCAGTTGGCCACCATCTTCTACAAGGAGCAAAAAAAGTAACTATTCACGGTGTGGATATTCCAGTTAATGCACGAATAGAATCTATATTAGGATACTCATCGCATAAAGATTCAGATCATCTTGTTGAATTTGCTGCAACAGCAGAAGGGACCGTAAAGAAGATATTTGTAGCAATGGGGGAACCTAAGGCTTCATTATTTTTAGTACAAAGGATACGAGACAGCTTGGGTGTAGATGCTGTCTATCCTGATAGGAATAAAAGGTATGAACTAAATTAGTTAACCTTCTTTACGATTGCTTCAAAAGACTTTGGATTCTCAAGTGCCAGTGTTGCTAATGATTTTCGATCTATAGCGATATTTGCCTTCTTTAGGTTTCCAATGAACTTACTATATGAGTATTTTGCGTCAATATTTCGTAGGGCAGCATTAATTCGTACGTTCCATAATCTTCGAAAATCACCCTTTTTGTCTCGTCTGTGTGCAAAGGCATAAGCCCCAGCATGTGAAATAGCCTCATACGCCATTCGTTCCTTTGTGCTTCGTCCGAAACGGTAGCCTTTTACCTGTTTTAGTATATTCTTTCTTGTTTTTAGTGCGTGAACACCTTTCTTTACTCTTGTCATGTTATTTTATTATGCGTTAATTAAAAATCGACTCTTTTCCTTTGCAGTCATATGAAAAGGTGTTGATCGTTTCTTTGCTAGTTGAGCTCGTCGGCTTTCTTTTGAATTGAAATGGTTTTGGCCAGTCGAACGAGCAAGAATTTTGCCATTCTTTGTTACTTTAAGTCTTTTTAAAAATGATTTATTTGTTTTCATGTAATTTTCCGAAATTATACTTTATTTATTTTGTTTTCTCTATAATGGCTGAAAGTCCTTTAAGTCCTTTTGTCGGAGGACTGACAACTTTATAATCAATAGTAATCAACTTGAAGATACGATCCATTCTTTCCTTATGGAAATTTATATCCATATATTTAGACCGGCCTGATAGGTAGAGATCGATTTTCACTCGATTACCCTCAGAGAGCCATTCTGAGGCTTTCTTAGCTTTGAGTTCTAAATCATGGTCTCCAGTACCTATTTTAACCTGAATATTCTTCAATTCTGACGTTTGGGTGCGAGATTTGGCCACCCTTTGCTTCTTCTTTTCGTCATATTGAAATTTACCATAATCCATGATTTTTGCAATAGGAGGTACGGCATTTGGTGATATTTCAATAAGGTCAAGATTTCTAGCTTTTGCTTCTTCCATTGCTTGGACAAAAGAAAGGATACCGAGATTCTTACCTTCTTCGGTGATAACGCGCAATTCAGACGCCTTTATAAAGTTATTTATACGTACGCGAGTAGTGCTCAAAGTATTGTTTATTAGACTATTTATAGCATTTTACATGAAATCTCGCAATAACCGCGCAGGGAATTCTATAAACTTCCTAAATCGGGAACGCCTTTTCCATTTTTCATAGCTTATTTCTTTCGCCTGAAGCAAATCTTGGAAAAAGTGAACAGAAAGCTCTTTTGCAAAAAGAGGGTCAGTACTTATGATGTTTGCTTCGAAGTTATAAAGTAGGCTTACAGTGTCGAGATTTAATGTACCTATTGTAGCCCAAGTGTCATCGATGACA
>JAYTYJ010000073.1:0-6850 GCA_043742445.1 Candidatus Tayloriibacteriota bacterium
AAAATGGGCTCAACTTTTATGGCATTGTGTATGACTGTGATTTTTCTAGAAATAAAAGGCCAGAGGACGATTTGATCTTTGAGTGTCTCGGATACAGCTATTGTCTGGTCTGCTAAAAATATTGTGACCCAATGTAAAAATCGAATAATTATTTTCGAAATAAATGTACGGTTTTCATTGAAAGCCCAGCCGTGAGAAGTAAAAATTATTTTTGGAACCCCGGTCAATTTTCCTGCTAAAGCTCCAATTCCACCAATCTTCGAACTGTTTAAGTGTAAAATAGTGGGTTTCTTTTTTTGTAAAATTGAGATTAGCTCAAAAAAAGCCTTAACGTCTTGAAAAAGGTTTATATCTCTCCCCATAGACAATGTTCCAAAAGCAGGAATTCCTGCCCCCTTTAGTTTTTCTATGAGAATACCCTCAGAGCCAGCCATGACCTCGATATCGTAGGAATCTTTTGGTAGATTAGTAGCGATATCATAAACATATCTCTGTGCTCCACCCCAATTTGATTTTGTTATAAGAATAAGGACTTTCTTTTTTTCCATCTTTGTGTTATAATATAGACATTTAAGGGGGTAAAATAATCCCTCAACCAAATTATACAATGACTGTAATCAACAAGAAAGAGCCACTATTGTTAGCCTTTGGAGATATATTTTTACTCGCCGTGTCTCTAATGGGTTCCCTTATTCTCCGCTATCAGTCGCTTCCTTCAAATGATGCTGTCCAGGCCCATATTTTTCCTTTTATTTTGATTTTTACATATTCGATTCTAACTTTTTATATTGCTGGACTTTATGGTCGTGCTATAAATCTTGCTCGAAACTCTCTACCCGGAATAATTATCAGAACACAAATTGTGAATGGCTTGATAGCCGTATTACTTTTCTATTTCATCCCTGCTTTTAGTGTTACACCAAAAATTACTCTTTTCATTTATATTATAGTATCTTCTCTTTTTGTTATTCTCTGGAGACTACACACCTACTCACTTCTTTCACTGAGGAGAAAACAGCCAGCTCTTATTATTGGTAGTGGAAAGGAGGTAAATGAACTAATTGAGGAAATGGATAGAAATCCGCAGGCATCTTTTTTTTGTAAAAGTAAATTTGATCCACAAGGGTCGGTTCCCGATCTCTTAAAATTATTTTCAAATGGAAATTATTTTCGATATATTTTTGCTGATCTAAATGATGCTCGCGTACATGCATTTCTACCTGAATTATATAAACACTCATTTCCGAATTCATCAGTCATAGATATACATGATCTCTATGAAGAAATTTTTGACAAGATTCCACTTTCTCGTATTAACTATACATGGATCATGAGTTATATAAGTTCTGTTTCTCCTCAGATATACGATATAGGAAAAAGAATCATAGACACTATACTTGCTTGTATTGTCGCTTTTTTTGCAATCCTTTTTTATCCATTTGTTGCAATCGCTATAAAACTCGATGATGGAGGACCTGTTTTTATTAAGCAAATACGACTTGGAAAAAATAACAGATTGTTTACTATTTATAAATATAGAACAATGTCTAGAAACGATAGTGGTCAGTGGTTGGTTGAAAATAAAAATAAAGTAACTAGAGTTGGGCAGTTTATTCGTAAAAGCCGTATAGACGAATTACCACAAGCCCTGTCTGTCCTCAAGGGGGATATGTCACTTATTGGGCCACGAGCAGATATTATTGATTTAGGAAATAAGTTAGGTAAAGAAATTCCTTATTATTCTATACGGACGGTTATTAAGCCGGGTCTTTCTGGCTGGGCTCAAGTAAATCAAGAAAAGCCACCGCAATCTGTTGAAGAAACTAAAATAAGACTTTCATATGACTTGTACTATATAAAGCACCGATCACTTGGTCTCGATTTTATTATAACTTTAAAGACGATAAAGACTTTATTGTCTAGAGTGGGGATGTAAGTTATAATAGTTTTTCATGAATACTATTTTCATTACTGGAGGCGCTGGATATGTGGGGGCGATGCTCCTAGACGTTTTTTCAAGGCGAGCAGATGTGAAGCAGATCATAGCTATTGATAAAGAACCTTTTCCTGAATTTCTCAAAGAAAGCGGGGCTGATCTAAGTAAAATTCATTTTATTGTTGGAAATATCTCTGATTTGACATGGCAGAAGGAGGTGGCAGTTTTTAATCCAAACGTTGTTATTCACACTGCATGGCAAATACGAGAAATGTATGGAAAGAAAAAACTTCAATGGAAGTGGAATGTACGAGGCTCTGATAATGTCTTTGACTTTGCTTTTTCCACTCCTTCTGTTAAAAAAATTATTCATTTTTCAACAGTGGCTTCGTATGGAGCTTTTAGTTCAAACACTATTGAACACCTTTTTACTGAGGCGGAGCCTTTTCGAAAATCCACATATTTATATGCTGAAGAAAAGAGAATTTCTGAAGAACATCTGATCGCTCAATATACTGAAGCTAGAAATAAAGGATCAAAGGTTCAAGTAGGTATCATACGTCCCGCAGCTATAACGGGTCCAAGGGGTAGATATATGAGGATTCGCTTTGGTTTGCAGGCGGCACTTTCAGGAAAATTAAAGGGTTCTTTTATTTACAACCTCATCAGTTTTATGGTTTCTTTTGTTCCTGTTACTAAGAAATGGTGTCGTCAATTTATTCATGAAGATGATATTGTTGGGGTTGTGGAGACTTTAACATTTACTGATCTTAAAAATGACTTTGATATTTTCAATGCTTGTCCCCTTGGACCAGTTGTTACGGGAAAAAATATGGCTGAAGCTGTAGGTAAAAAAGCTGTTTCTATTCATCCTTATCTTATTCGTATAGTTTTCTTTTTTATGTGGAATGCGACTCTTGGAAGGGTACCGACTTCTCGTGGTGGTTGGAAATCATATTCATATCCAATTGCTGTCGATGGATCAAAAATAACAAAAATGTATGGCTACGCATACTCGTCTCAGTCGAAAGAAGCTTTCGTCACAAAAGATGGACGATATTCTAAATATGCTGTATAAATAACTATATTATGCTTAAAACACGGATTATTGCTGTATTTATACTTATTATTGCTGTTGGAATCGGTTATTTTACATATACGGTCAGTACTTTTAAACTCGGTCTAGATCTAAATGGTGGAACCCATCTTGTCTATAAAGCTGATATTTCAAAAGTGGTGAAGTCAGATATTGCTGTCTCTATGAGTGCTTTGAGGGATATTATTGAAAAAAGGGTTAATATTTTTGGAGTTGGTGAACCTGTCGTACAGGTAGAGCGGGGAGGTATTCTAGGATCATCTGAAGCTCAGGAAAAATTGATTGTAGAATTACCAGGTGTGACAGATATTGACGAGGCTGTGAAGATGATCGGTCAAACTCCTGTTCTCGAATTCCAAACTATAGATAAAAAAGACTCAGATGCTTTGAATACAAAGACTGGATTGAGTGACGCTGAAAAAGCACTAGAATTTCAAAAATTATTTAAACCGACGGGTATCACAGGACGTCTGCTTGAAAGAGCTGTACTCGAATTTAATCAGACAACGGGTGAACCATCAGTTTCTTTAAATTTTAACTCTGAAGGAAAGACTTTGTTTGCTAAGGTTACCAAGGAAAATGTTGGAAATATCGTGGGGATTTTCCTTGACGGTCAACCGATCTCACTTCCTACTGTTCGAGAAGAAATAAAAGATGGAAAAGCTGTGATCTCTGGATCATTTAGTTTAGATGAAGCCAAACTACTAGTTCGTAATTTAAATTACGGTGCTCTTCCTGTACCTATTAGCCTCATATCAACACAGACAGTCGGTGCTTCTCTCGGTCAAAGTGCTTTAAACGGAGGCATTCGTGCTGGAGTACTTTCGCTCATCGTAATCGCAATATTCTTAATTATTTGGTATAGACTACCAGGACTTGTGGCTGTTGTGTCCCTTACCGTATATAGTCTTGTTATGCTGGCTATATTTAAATTCTTTCCTGTAACTTTAACCGCGGCTGGTATCGCTGGATTTATTCTTTCTATCGGTATGGCTGTAGACGCGAATATTCTCATCTTTGAAAGAATGAAAGAAGAACTGCGATCAGGAAAGGGAATCAGTGAAGCTATGCATGAAGGATTTTCCCGAGCGTGGAATTCTATTAGAGATTCAAACACCTCAAGTCTTCTGACGGGAGCTATCCTTTATTTTTTTGGAAGTACGTCTGTTATTAAGGGGTTTGCATTGGTATTTCTATTCGGCGTAGCAGTTAGTATGTTTACAGCAATAACTGCGTCAAGAGTTTTCCTATACGCAATCGCTCCGAAACAGACGAATCGATTTTCACGATTTTTGATCAGTAACGGTTTTACTAAACTTAATCTAAATAAATAACATGTTTGTTGTAACTTACCGAAAATTTTTCTACACACTTTCAGCATTGCTTATCATCGGTTCTCTTTTGGCTGTATTTACATGGGGACTTAAACCTGGGATTGATCTAAAAGGTGGTTCTATCCTAGAACTTGAATATGCCAGTTCAACACGACCAGTTCAAGCAGATCTCCAGACTGCTCTTGCACCTCTCGGTCTGGATGCGTCTATTCGTGCTACTGGTGGTGCTGGATATATTCTTCGAATGAAAGATATTTCTCAAGATCAAAAGAATGCACTTGATAAAGTACTTGCAACATTTGGTAGTTCTACCCAGACACGATTTGATTCAGTTGGTCCTTTGCTTGGTACAGAAGCACTTCGAAAGTCTCTTGTTTCAATCGTACTTGTGCTTCTAGTTATCGTTTTTTTCATCGCTTTTGCCTTTAGAAAAGTCAGTGAGCCTGTATCTTCTTGGAAATATGGAATTGTGGCCATTATCGCCCTCCTTCACGACGTCGTCGTTCCTACGGGAGCATTCGCTATCCTCGGTCATTTCAAAGGATATGAAGTAGATACGCTCTTCGTAACTGCACTTCTCGTAGTTCTTGGATTCTCAGTGCACGATACGATCGTGGTGTTTGACCGAGTTCGAGAAAATCTATCACGTGCTAAAACTGGAAAACCTTTTGACCACATCGTTGGGGAAAGTATTAGTCAGACATTTACACGATCAATCAACACGTCACTCACAACACTTTTAGCTTTGGTCGTACTCTATTTCGTTGGGGGAGAATCGACACAACATCTATCGCTCGCTCTTCTCGTTGGTATTGCAGTTGGAACATATTCTTCGATTTTTCTAGGATCACCATTGCTTGTGACTATTTGGAAGTGGCAGGAAAGTAGAAAAATGAAAGGGAAGAAGTAATTAAAATAAAACTATGGGAATGGTACAAATTGTAACAGCTAAAGATGTCGCGAATGCCTCTATTATAAAAGGTTTTCTTGAAAGTGCAGGAATAGCTGCCACGTACGGACCAAATTTTTCAGGATATGTGGGCCACGTTCCATCTTGTATCGTTTTTGCTCCAGAAGAAAAAGCAGAAGAGGCACTGAAGTTGCTAAAAGAGCAGGGGTTGATCTAGGTGTAATAATTAAAAATGCTGAATATGCAAAACCATTTAAATTTAGATATAGATACCTTTGGATTCGTTGAAAGAGAAAAGATAAAAGGCAAGACATTAAGAAATCAATGTGGAAGAGATTTTCTGTACTACGCACTTAATTTTTACCGTCCTGACGTACACAATAGTGTGAGTCTTAACCCTGAGAGTATATCGAGGAGTGGTTTATTTGGATATAAAAATATACCGGAATTTCTCATTTGGACTGGACTTACATTTAGAAAAGCACCAAAGTATCTAAAATCTCTCGATCTTACTTTAACTATCAATAATAGATCAATAAAAAACTACTTTGATTTTCTGCTTGCAACGTTGCCTTTCAAGCGTATTTCTTATAATATTGCAATAAAGCACGTAGAAAACTCTGTCGATCAAAATAAAGCTTCAGGTATTGATATTTCGATCGTGGCAGCGGGATTAATTGACCATGTCATGTTTGTCTATGGTTATGATGATGAAAATCTATATGTGTTCGATACTCATAAAATTTCTGGCTTAGAATATGAAAAAATGGCTGACGATAGCAGATTTATAATGAAGTTACCTAAAGAAGTAATAAAAAGACGATGGACTATTTTTGGTAGGGTTTGGATTGTGACTTATCCACTCGAAATAAAAAAAGGATAAAATTATTAAAGTTTTTACTATTGTCTTTGTATCTCCATTTGAAATAATTAATGGATGGATGAAAAAGATATTATTTTAAAAATGAGTGATGCGGAAAACGTAATTCATCAAAGAATTTTCATTATTCGTGGATACAAAGTTATGTTTGATAAAGATCTTGCCGAATTATACGGAATTTCAACTGGTAGATTTAATGAGCAAGCGAAAAGAAATATTGAAAGATTTCCTGGTGACTTTGCCTTTCAGTTAACTGTAGAAGAATTTGAATCTTTGAGATCGCAATTTGCGATATCAAACGTTGGGCGGGGAGGACGCCGCCATGTACCCTATGCTTTTACTGAACACGGTGTTTCCATGCTTTCCGCTATTTTAAACAGTAAACAAGCCATTTTAATGAGTATTTTTATAGTCAGAGCCTTCATAAAAATGAGAGAATCCCTTGATAATTATAAGGATTTAGCTTTGAAAATGGGAGAGCTTGAATCAAATCAAATTAAGGATCATTCGAAACTTAATGAAGTTTATTGTGCTCTCCAGCGCCTCATTTCGAACCCCATAAAGTCAAAAGGAAAGCTTGGTTTTAACTAATCTCAATAAACCCCTATTTTCGCTGCACAAGTTCAGATACATATGACACTCTTTAATCAAGAGTACACATGCGCCAATTTAACAAATTTCGAGGTACCAAAGG
>JAYTYJ010000074.1:0-7024 GCA_043742445.1 Candidatus Tayloriibacteriota bacterium
TGGAAGTGTTGTGTCCGCATTTAACCACCAGTGAGGTGGCTGAAGCCTTCACAAAAGACTATGTTGCTCTTCCCCCCTTACGGGTCCATCATGGTTTCCAGATCATGTCACATCAACCAGAATGGGTCGAACAGGTCAATGCGTCGGGGACACGCGATGGTGAAGTTGGTGTAAACCAGATGAGTACAAAGAACCACCCCGCGAAACTGAGCTATTCTTATGCAGCGCGAACCATCAACGACAAAAAGTTGGGTCATATGTTTTCAAACTACAACTGTTTCGGTATGGAACAGGCGGTGAGGTTTGCCGAAGACAATTGGAACGACGACCTCATTTTGGACTCCTGGGTCGACCATGTAATAACCTGCCTCCAAGATCCTACTGATCTAGTGAACAACAAGTACTATCACAACTCACCTCGTACAAAGATTATTCTGACTTTTACTCTCAACCCGGACCTCCATAAGATTGTCAACAATCATTCCAAGCCACGAAGCGAGCTGTTCGATGAAGCAATCGTAGAAATGGCAACCGATCACATGGTCGCTCATGAGCTCACAGCGGGTGGTGGTGGTTTTAGACGCTGGCATTGCGCTCATTGTGGAGGTGGCTTAGACTGTACTAGTTGTCCAGGATGTGGACACCAATTCAGCGACGACGGCCTCCGCAGTGGTAGCGCAGAACCTCTGTCACGTAAGATGGTAGCATTTCTGCGGTCCAAAGGACATGAGTTCAAGATTGACCCTGAAATTGCGTGGAAGCAAGAACGGGAGCAATGGGAAAGCTACGTCCAGCGATGCGCTAGATTTTCCACTAAAACCGCATGACAAATCACGAGGCCCACCTTACAAGTGGGCTTCTTTTTTATTTAAAATTTCTAATTTGGTTCGATTCTAATTTGATAAGACGAAATACTTGGTCTAAATTAAAGTTACTCCCTATAATCTTTCAACCAGTACCGAATTCCTAAACCTCGAGCAGTATCTTCATTCGCAACCTTTTCAATTACGGATAATGCTTTTTCTTTTGTTTGAGGGTCTAGATTCATCTTTTCAAGCATATGGACCGCTACCCAGACATTGGTCTCGTTGTCTGATATATCAAGTAAGCTAGAAAATCTGGTAAGCCCCTCAAGACCAAATTGAGAATGTACAGTGCTAGCAATTTCATCCATTCTGTCGACAGCATTGTTATGAGACTGTACGGAGTCTACACTAGAATAATCAGTGTTCGCACAGATTCTGGACTGTTCTTTATATTCCTTAATAAGTTGTTCAAGATTCATAGTTGTTTATGTTCACAGTATACAAAAACAACTAGGAGAAGCCTAGCTGTTTTTGTATATGCGGAGACGAGAGGATTCGAACCTCCGAGGGATTTAACTCCCTGCCTCTTTAGCAAAGAGGTACGTTAGACCACTCTGACACGTCTCCAGATTTCGATTTTTATGCGTAAAAATTGTGTCGAAACGAGCACGTTTCGACATAAATAAATAAGCATTCGCGTCTGAATCAAAGTTTTTTCTTCCTTATAAAAAAGCTTTGATTCACTTCGCAGTGTTTCGTCTAGAAACACAAGAAGCTTAGCAAATTTTGACGTAAACAATTAGCCTACATCAAAATTTTGCATGCATTTTAAATGAAATAAATTACACCACCCAAGTGATTCTACCACATCCCCTAATCGCTTTCTATACTCACTTTTGGTACACTTGTTGACATATATGAATTACAAAACGAACATGAAAGAATTTATTACGTTTATTCGTGAAAAAGGAGTACTTGGACTCGCGGTTGGTATCATCATGGGAGGTGCGGTGACCAAGCTTGTAACAAGTATCTCTGATAATCTCCTTACTCCAATTATTGGCTTAGTCACTGGTGAAGGAGGAGGACTTGCATCACTTGACTACACACTCCCACTCACCCATGCGACGCTTAAGTTCGGTGCAGTTGTTTCTAGTCTCATAGACTTCGTAGTCGTGCTCGCCGTTGTCTATTTTCTCTTTGTGAAAACCCCTCTTAACAAAATTGACAGAAAGGATGACTAACCCACATCACCAGTAATATACGTGGGACATGTATAGACTTCCTACACCATTTAAAAAAATAAATACCCTGCCAAACCGGCTTAGGGTATTTTATCTATAACGGAGATTTCTACAGTCTATAGAGTGCTCGATACTCTCTTACAGAGAGTCGATTTTTATCCATCATCTTTTGATTGGCACGAATCACATCATCAACAGTCACACATGACCTTAGGATGGTACGCGAATGAAAATGAACATTGAATGTCTTTTTGGATTCCCTTCTCCTTTTCTGGAAAAAAGACCAGATCTTGGAGAGTGGATAACCAATGACCAATAGACCTAACCCGCCAAGAGCTTGCAGTGCTGAAATAGTGGCAGCAAAGATACAGAAAATGATAAGATCATTAAGCATACCTATCCCTTTTTGTATGTTGTGGGCCTAAGGACATCTTATCATGGGACAAACAAAAGAGCGATGCCCAAAGGCATCGCTCTTTTGTTTGTGGATGTTAGTCTTTATCGCTGATCATTTCCATGATCGCTATCACTTCACCTGTATACGGAGGTTCTACTGATCCATTGTAATAGTACAACTTCTCTTCTGTAGACTTACCAGCATAGTATCTAGCTGTTGCTTTATTGGCACCACCAAGGTTTTTACCAATAGCTTCCACAGCTTCCTCATAACTATTATAGTTATGTCCAAGCTTGCATGATCCCCATCCGAAGGCGTTATATCCACATGCTTCCTTACCACCAGAACTCTCACGAATACTAATAGCAGGAAGAAGTCTCCAATCAAGTCCATACTTTTCAGCGACAAGAACGAATGTCATTCCTGAACCTGAAAGAGGCATGTTACGTTCTTTGAAGAACTTGTTGATTGCAAGAGCGTGCTCTTTACGGATGTCTTCGGTTGAGATGACTTCCTTTGTTACAGGTTTAGTCTCAAGCGAACCAATATGTGAGGTAACTGAGATACTTGGGATGGCCATGAATGGCACAAACGCGAGTATCTGGGTTACCTTATAGATTTTGTGTAACATAGTTGAGTGATTACGCTTCACTTGAACGGTCGAATCTGGATTTTTGCGAAAAATAAAATACCTTGTCGGTAATTCATTGACTTTTCACTTTGTTATTGTGTAATACAATTATAGCATCTTGGGAACCAAAAGTCAAGTATTAAACAACAAAATATGCTACATTGTCAATAGTATGATACCAAAAAAGTACTGTAAATAAAGGATTTATTGTAAAAGGACAAAAATGACCAGATTTTCTCTATTTCGCAAGTGACCCCTATTTAAAGGCATTTTTAGAAAAGAAAGTACGTGATTCCCCTAGCATAATGAAAAATAACTTTATTTTAATCTAGTACAGAAAAAACCCTCAACAAGCAAGCTTGTCGAGGGTTTTTGGATATCTTGGATATCAATGTACTGAGATTGTAGGTGGACGAAGGGATCCGTGACAGATAATCCGGGTAACTTTTCCACTTTGTTCGTTAATAATCTCGGTAAACGCCTTGCCTGGTACGGCATCATGTGGTGGTATCAGGCTAAAACCCTTACCATCTGAAGTGACACCTGAACCTTCTGCGAAAGTTACTTTTGCATCTTCAAAGACCTTTTCACAGGTACGACACACACTTTTCATTGATTTTCCTTATTGTAGTTGACTGAAATGAACCACGAAGTATAAATATACACTACAACTAAATACTATTTATGTCAATAAATTCCCTAGTGGTTTTTAATTAAAAGAACAAGTAGATGCTGTAACCCTTGATAAAAACGTGCTATAATCCTTGTACTTTTGGCCTCATCGTCTAACGGTTAGGTAATCAGTAGATTATGTCGTGAGACCGATTAGTAAATCGTGGCGAGAGCCTTAGCAGGTCTCCTGTGTCCGGTGCTAAAGAAAGATACACAATTGGGAAATGTTTATTTGACATTATATACTTGGCCTCATCGTCTAACGGTTAGGCGATCAGCAGATCGTGCCGGGAGGCTTAGCAGGTCTCCTGTGTCCAGAGTAAAGGAGAAATGTACAATTTGGCAGTATTCGCTAGAAAATAATAAATTGGCCTCATCGTCTAACGGTTAGGACACAGGCTTCTCATGCCTGTAATCGGAGTTCGATTCTCCGTGAGGTCACCAAATGAAAAACCAAGCTAATTAGCTTGGTTTTTTATTTGGTGAACGAACGGTTCCGTGAGACTCCCGTTTTCTTAGCTTGTACTCAAGCTGTTGAAAACGCAGTCCCTTTAGGGGTCACAGATCTAGAAAATATATTTACCGATATATCACTGACACTAAAAAACGGGTCAAGTATGTCGACTTTTTTGTACGTAGATGATAGATTACTATCAGCCCTTTCATATACTTGGAGAAACAATGATGAGATCTGTCACTTTGAATCTTAATTACCTTTTGATCGAACAACTCATTGACTTGATTGATGAGCCGAATAGAACGATATGTCACACTATTCTCAAAGACAACCGCACACTCTTCGAGCAGGCACGAGGTTCCACTTACAACCATCAAACGTGGTCTGGTGGCTATATCGACCATGTGACTGACGGAATGAACTACGCCCGTCACTTATATACATTTGATGAAGCATTCGGGCGACCGTTATCGTTTTCAATGTCTGACGCACTTCTCATTTTCTTCCTCCACGACCTTGAGAAACCGTGGCGAATACTAGTAGATGCAGAAGGTAAAGCATCAAACCGTGAAGGAATCACTACAAAAGCGGATTTCAAGCAATTTAGAGAAGAAAAACTCGTCTCATACAGTCTAATTCTCACCCCTAATCAGCTAAACGGCTTGACATACGTTGAGGGTGAACTAGCTGATTACAGTAGTTCACGCAGAGTGATGAATGAACTTGCTGCTTTTTGTCACAAAGTCGACAACTGGTCTGCTCGTGGATGGCATAACTACCCAAAAGTAACGGGTGACGAGTGGGTGGGTGCAGGACGAGTACGAACCATCTGATGACTACTTACTACCCCCGAAAGCCACCGCGCGTTCAGTGGTTTTTCTTTTTTACACAATTAACTCTCTGAATTTTACAAAACCCTGAAGATCAGAAACAATAAATTTTCAACTCTTTAGCCCCAGGGTCACAATCAGCAATTCTTTATCAGTGTTATCAGACCCAACCTTAAATAATAAGGTTAAAATTAATGTTTACTTAACCATTTCCATATAAGTTAAAAACTTATAAATACGAGTGTAATGAACGATTCTCTATCGAAGGGTCCAAGTTCTAGTCTGCAGTCTTGACGATACTTAAAAAAGAAAGTAGGATAAAAATTGGGTGGAAGAGACTTTTGTTTTAACAAATTAGGGAGGTTGAAATGTCTAATCGAATACCTTTGACTTGTAATGTTTGTATGGGGTCTGGGCAGCATCCAAAATGCCTTGGTAGGGGATTTTTTACGAAGCTGTTTGATTTTGACTGTACTGAATGCAACAGAACTGGTAAATGCCTCCGTTGTTTCGGTAAAGGAAGAGTCTGGATTAAAAAGAAGAAATAATATTCTTGTTATTTATAATTGTTAGAATGAACCCCATAAAATATTTATGTTTTACGGGGTTCTTTTATTATATTTAAATATGTTTAAGTTCTTTAAAATTCACTCAATCCCCTTGTATCCTCCACCAAAAGCTTGCAACTCTTTAGCCCTAGGCTCCCGTTTTCTTAGCTTGTAATCAAGCTGTTGAAAACGCAGTCCCTTTAGGGGGTCACATCGACAAAAATATACAGGTACTTCCTGTGTATTTTTACTAACTGTGGTCAATAGAAGCAAACCACCTGCTTGGCTTACGGGGGATGATTAGCAAATCACGCCGGGAGGCGCTCGAATACGGGGTCGCGAATCTGCTTCGAGCAGAGCAAGGCAGATTTGTGACCGATTCTCCAAGAGGCTCAAGACTTTTTAAACCATGCTCGGTTTGTTAAAGTCGCAACCCCTTTAGGGGTCACCATCGAATATTTTTACTTGGACTTCAAGACCAGAATTCCTCCCGCAACTTCACCATTTAAAAGTAATGGAATTGCTGTGACCATCACCAAAAACAGTTTAGGGTTTTCTCTTATTTTTAAATAAAAAGTGTTGACACTTACTGTATTTGTAATCACTGCAATTTCTGAAGATCTTTCTTCAGGCAAAATCTCAACACCTTCTTTGTACTCAAAAGCTTTTGTAACAGTTGTCCAAGAATTTCCTATGAGTTCCCCTTGTTCGACTTCAAAGTCTCTCAAAAAATTACTATTGGTATAGGTGATATTATTAAAGTTATCAACAAGCACCATTGCATTTCCAAAATTAGGTAGAGTTTCTTCGAATTCTTGTTTTAATTTTTTTAGATTTTCTATAGGATTCATAATTAATATAATAGCATAAAATACATTATGTGTTTCTCTCTCAAAGGTCCTTGATATCCCCAGCTGATCCAAGGGCGCTTTTGAGTACTTCCCCATTAAGACCTTTAAAATTCATTACTACTCCTCACTTTAATACTCTGACAGACACAATGCTGCAGACAGTATAAAGTGGCCGCTTTGGCTATGTACTACACTAACATTTTTGTATACTATGTCAAACAAAATTCTATTTTTTTGTTATCTCGTAACTGAAATCGTAGCCCCATTCTCTGAAAACTGAGAACTAACCGTTATGCGACCATTGGCATTCTTAGAAACCTTATACCCCGCTCCATTAGAACTAGTTTTTTGTGGCTCATTTGGGATAGCAGTGAGATACTTTCCACCTGAAGTTAGCACCGAAAGATCCACATACCCCGAGCAAGATGATACACCCGAAGCACAAATCTCTGTCGGTGTCGTTGTTATTCCTGATGGAATAATACCATTATTATCTACAGCATATTGTGTGATTGCATTTAAAATTGTATTCACGGCAGAGTTTCGTGATGCATTACGAGTATCTATCACTTGCTTAGCAGGATCTAT
>JAYTYJ010000075.1:0-1759 GCA_043742445.1 Candidatus Tayloriibacteriota bacterium
TCCTAACCCTGTTTTTCCATATATAAATAAAGGGTTATAGACAATACCTAACCCATTAATTACTGCTTGAGAACATGCAAACGCAACTTCGTTAAAAGAACCAACAATAAAATTATCAAATGTGTAACGAGGATTAAGCCCATCATCTTTATTGATATATAAATCAGCAAGAGGAAGAGGTTGCCCTGTGATTGTTATATGTTGTGCCTTCTTTTGAAGTGCTTCTGGTTTTACAACAGTAAAAACAACAGATCGAACACCTTCATGAATAGTTCGTAAAATACGAAGAATAAATTTATGATATTTTTGGTTAAGCCAATCCTTAACGAATTCATTAGGAACACCAATAGTAACCTCCCCTTCTTTATAATCAATAATACGAGTATTCTTAAACCATGTATTAAAGTTAACCCGAGAAAGTTCTATCTCAATCTGAGACAAAGCACTATTCCAAAGTTGTAGATAATCCATAGATACCTTGTAGTATACACGTGTAATAATTTGCCACAACTTGACGTACCACTAAGAGTAGTTGCTACAAAAAAAGATATACTAAAAAACAAAAAAGTCTATTTTCAAAAGAAATATATTTAATTATTGGGCGTAAAATAACACCTTGATTTTAAGCTCTTTTTACTGTAGAATAGCGCCATGTCAATCACATATCAACCAAAGAAAAAGAAGCGAGGAACAACCCACGGTTTCTTAGTACGTATGGCTTCACAAGGTGGACGTAAAGCTATTGCTCGTCGTCGAAGTATTGGGCGTAAGAAACTTTCTGTTTAATTCGCTTTATATTTATGCTTCCGAAGTCGGAACGCTTCACAAAACAAGATTTTGTAGGGAATAGACCAAAAGTCTTTTTTCGTGGTGAGTTGTTTGATGTCGCGTTAGTACGACTAACCACACAAAAGTTTTCTTGTGTTACCTCAAAGAAAACTCTTAAGCGAGCAGTGGATAGGAACCTTATTAAAAGAAGAATTTTTACTATAATTAAAGAATTACAACTAAAATCTGGTAATTCTTTTATTTTCTATCCTAAAAAAAATAGTCAAACTACCCCCTACTCACATCTCCGTGAGGAAATTACGAGAGTATTTGCTACACTACAGTAGCTAGAAGGTACAAAGGTGTCTGTAAAAAATACATACACAATTCCATATATTACAAAAACCCATGTTCCACACACTATTTTACGAACCAGTCTATAACCTTATCGTTGTTGTTCTTACGTTTGTTCCACTTCATGATATAGGGACAGCTATTGTTATTGTTACACTTATTGTAAAAATGTTTCTTCTTCCACTTAATCTTTCTGCGCTTCGAACTCAGTACACCATGAAGAAGGTTGAACCAGAAATGAAACGAATCAAAGAATTACAAAAAACTAACCCTGAAAAAGCCTCGAAGGATATGATAGAACTTTACAAAAAAGAAGCAATTAACCCCTTCTCTTCCTTATTTGTGATGATTCTTCAGATTCCTATTTTTTTTGCGCTCTATTTCGTTTTTTCAAAAGGGCTCATCGATGATCCGAAATCTATCTACTCTTTTGTTTCATTCCCAGACAAGCTTCACGATATGGCGTTTGGGTTATTTGATGTTACTCAGAAGAATATTTTCGTAGCACTTCTAGCTGGAATCTCATCATATTTCTTAGCGCGTCGTCAAACAACAACCATGATTACCCCACATGATGTCGATAAACGTGTTAAAGATGAATCATTCCAAGACCATTTTATGAAGTCTATGAGAATCC
>JAYTYJ010000076.1:0-9833 GCA_043742445.1 Candidatus Tayloriibacteriota bacterium
CCAAGAATATCGTGAATTTTTTCCAGAAAATGCTGTTCACTACTTCGTGTCATATTATGACTACTATCAACCAGAAGCCTATATGCCAGTAACCGATACATATATTGAGAAGGAAGCTATGATCAACGAAGAGATAGAACGTTTACGTCACGCTTCAACTCAAGCTCTTCTTACACGCAAGGACGTTATTATAGTAGCTTCTGTATCTTGTATCTATGGTTTAGGAAGTCCTATTGAATACGAAAAAGTAAATATGAAAATCGGCGTAGGTATGGAACTTTCTAGAGCCGAACTTATCAGAAAACTTATCGATGTACATTACACTCGAACAAATGTTGAGCTCGGTTCAGGAGAATTTAGAGCTTTAGGGAATATGATCGAGATTATGCCAGTAAGTGAACATACAATTTTTAGAATTGAATATGACGCAAGTACCATTTCAAAGATACTAGAACTAGATCCAACCACTATGGCTATTCGCAAAGAGCATACGACTATTTTTCTTTTTCCTGCAAAACATTTCATAAGTACACCCAAGCAGTCAGAAATGGCTTTCAAAACCATTAAAGTTGAACTAGAAACTCGATTGAAAGATCTTGAAGGAGCTAAAAAAAACCTAGAAGCAGAGCGCCTGAAGAGGAGGGTGAGGTATGATTTGGCAATGATAAAAGAAGTTGGGTATTGTAACGGTATTGAAAACTACTCGCGGCATTTCTCAGGAAAAATGCCCGGTGAAGCTCCAGATTCTCTGCTCGCATATTTTCCACATAAAGAGGATGGATCTGCTGACTTTTTAACTATTATTGACGAGTCTCATGTCACTGTTCCACAAATAGGTGGAATGTATGCGGGAGATGCTTCCAGAAAAAATACACTTATCGATTATGGTTTTCGACTACCTTCAGCTCGAGATAATCGCCCCCTAAAATTTGATGAATTTGAACAGAAAGTCGGACACGTCATTTACACCACCGCAACTCCTGGTAAATTTGAGAGAGAGCATAGTCAAAATGTAGTTGAGCAAGTGATCCGGCCGACTGGGCTTATAGATCCTGTCATAGACGTAAAACCAGTAGCGGAAAAAGGCATATACAAAGGGCAAATTTTTGATTTCATCGAAGAAGCACAAAAAGCAATTAAAAAAGGAGGACGTGTAATAGGAACAACGCTGACAAAGAAAATGGCAGAGGATTTAGCTGAATACTTAAAAGAGAAAAAGATAAAAGCTGAATATTTGCATAGTGATATTAAAACTATAGATCGAATCACTATTTTAACAGAATTTCGAAAAGGAAAGTTTGATGTTTTAATCGGCGTAAACCTACTTAGAGAAGGTCTGGATTTACCCGAAGTTACTCTTATTGGAATTTTAGATGCCGATAAAGCTGGTTTCTTACGTTCAGAAACTTCTTTAATTCAAATAATTGGTCGCGCCGCTCGAAATATCGATGGAAGGGTTATTCTTTATGCGGATGTAATGAACGATGCCTTACATTATGCAATAAACGAGACAGCTAGACGTAGAAAGTTGCAGACTGATTATAATACCAGACACAATATTACTCCGAAAACTATTATTAAAAAAATACAAGATATTACGGATCAACTTCAGACTGAACATGATAAAGCTGTTTCGGAATTGGTTAAAATAGATGAAAAAATGTTTGCAGAGAACCCCCAAAAACTGATAAAAATAAAAAGGGAAGAAATGAGTGAAGCTGTAAAGGTACTCGATTTCGAGACAGCAGCTATCCTCAGAGATGAAATTGCCTTGCTACAGGAAAAGATGGTACAATAATAACATTATATTATGTTAATGAAAGAAAAAATTTTTCTTGCTCTTAGTGATAAAAGTTTGACTAAAATAGTAACTGAGCATTTGATAAAGCTCGGTTATTCTGTAGAAAGTGTATTTGATGGAAATGAAGTTATCGCTAAAATGAAAGCTGGTAAGCCCGACTTACTTTTAATTGATACTGTACTGCCAAACAAAAGTGGCTACGATGTCTTAAACGAGAAAAGTTTCGACAGGGAAGTTACAAAAATTCCTGTTATTATTATTTCAAATGCTGGAGAACCTATCCAGATGAGACAGATTCCTTCTACTCCAGTAATTAAAGACTATATTATTAAAACTCATGTTGATCCGAATGAAGTCGTAGATAAAATCGAACTTGCTTTTGGAAGAAAATCAACTTCTAAAGATAAAAATACTGTGCCGACCGTAGAAAAAAAAGGAAAAAAGATTCTTTGGGTAGAAGACGATAAACTCCTCGGATCAATTCTCTCGAAAAAAATAGAGTCAAGTGGTTATACACTTTTAAAAGCTACGGATGGTGACCAAGCGCTGGCATTTTTAGAAAAAGAAGTTCCCGATATAATTATTTTGGATATTTCATTACCTGGAATGAACGGTCTTGATATTCTTCAACAGATAAAGATGGATGAGAAAGAGAGAAAAGTTCCAGTATTGATTCTATCAAATCTAAACAGACAAAGTGATATCGAAAAAGCAAAACTTTTGGGAGCTGATAAATTTATCGTAAAAGCAGCAGTATCTTTAGATGAGATTGTATTTGAAGTAGAGACATTGATCAAAAACCATACATAGAAACTAATATTTGCCTAATCCATATAGATTGATATAGTTAGTAGTCAATAAGACTATGATTAAAAAACCTAACAACTTTACTGATAGAGGTGATGAAAAAATCATCGTGAAAGGGGCCAGAACACATAATTTAAAGGATATTGATGTGGAAATGCCTAGAAATAAGATGGTTGCAATAACAGGCCTTTCAGGCTCTGGGAAGTCTTCTCTTGCATTCGATACTATCTTTGCTGAAGGCCAAAGACGTTATGTAGAATCTCTTTCTTCATATGCCCGTCAATTTCTGAAACAAATGCAAAAACCTGATGTTGACGAAATTATTGGTCTTTCTCCAGCCATTTCTATTGATCAGAAATCAAGATCAAATAACCCTCGTTCGACTGTTGCAACTATTACAGAAATTTATGACTATCTTCGTATTCTTTTTGCACGCGTAGGAAAACCACATTGTCTTATATGTAATAGAGAAATTCATCGTATCTCGAAAGAAGAGATACTCGAAACCATCATAAAACAGGTCAGTACACATAATAAAAATGGTAAGAAGGTTATGGGCGTTGAGCTTGATAATCAAAAAGTAAAAATCTATGCTCCACTCGTTGTAGGTAGAAAAGGAGAATACTATCAACTACTTTATGATCTTTTAGGTAAAGGCTACGATAAAGTCAAAGTTGATGGAAAAGTCATGCGCCTTCGAGAGCAAATTATTTTGGATAAAAATAAAAAACACGATATAGACGTTTTGGTAGATGAAATGTTTCTCAGTGAATTTAGTGGAGCTCAAAAGGCAGTCAAAGAAAAAAATGCAGAAAGAAGCAAGCAGATCGACAATGCCAGAGAAAGACTATCTGAATCACTAGAAAAAGCTATTGAGGAAGCACAGGGACTTATTAGAATCGAATTTCCAGATGAAGAAAAGTTAATGTCAGTAAAGTTTATGTGCCCCTACGATGGCTTTTCATATCCAGAAATAGAACCTCGTCTGTTTTCGTTTAATTCTCCTTATGGTGCATGCACCGCTTGCAATGGTCTAGGGACAAAGGAATTCTTTAGTAACGAAAATTGCGACGTATGTAAAGGCGCCAGACTCAGGCCGGAAGCTTTGAATGTGTTTATAAACAAAGCAAATATCATCTCAATTACGGGGATGTCTATTGAAGACTCTAAAGCCTTTTTTGAAAAGATAGAACTGACTGAAACAGAAAAGGAAATTGCAAAAGTAATTCTGCGAGAAATCGAGGCTCGCCTACAATTTATGGTAAATGTAGGTATCGAATATTTAACTCTTGACCGTCGCGCGCATACGCTATCAGGTGGAGAAGCTCAAAGAATCCGTCTAGCATCCCAGCTTGGATCTGGACTTGTAGGTGCACTGTATGTACTTGACGAACCGACCATCGGCCTTCACCAGAGGGATAATGACAGACTCATTAAAACTTTGACGAGTTTACGTGATCTAGGAAATACTATTATAGTCGTAGAACACGACGAGGATACCATGTTTGCGTCAGACTATATTATCGATATTGGACCTGGAGCCGGGGTTCATGGTGGAAATGTTGTCGTCTCAGGGTATCTTGACGAACTTTTGACTGCAAAGAAAAATGTCTCTGGATCTTTGACTTTATCATATCTTCGGGGGGAGAAAAAAATCGAGGTCCCAGAAAAGAGACGTGAACCTAGGGGTAAAATTGTAATAAAAGGTGGAAATATATTTAATATTAAAGACATGAATGCTGAAATTTCTCTAAATTGTCTCAATGTAATTACAGGTGTATCTGGATCTGGAAAATCTTCATTCATGTACGAGATTTTACATAAAAACCTCGAGGCTAGATTGGAGATGAGACATAGAACAGCTCAAATTTTTAATTGTTCGAGCTTTACTGGTAGTGAATATCTAGGACGTGTAATTTTGATAGATCAATCAGCTATAGGTCGGACTCCTCGTTCGAATCCTGTAACATACACTGGTTCATGGACTCATATCCGTGATCTTTTTGCTGCATCTGCGGAAGCTAGAGCTCATGGCTGGGAAGCAGGACGTTTTTCTTTCAATGTAAAAGGTGGGAGATGTGAAGCCTGCCAGGGGAATGGTGAGATAGCGGTTGAAATGCATTTCTTACCTACAGTATATGTGCCTTGTGAGGTATGTAATGGAAAGAGATTCATGAAAGAAACCCTAGATGTTAAATATAAAGGTAAAAATGTATATGACATTTTAGAAATGACTGTTGAGGAAGGTCTCAAATTTTTTGAAGATATACCAGCAGTCTCAGATCGACTACAGACTCTTGGAGAGGTAGGTCTAGGATATTTAAAACTTGGTCAATCAGCTACAACTCTTTCAGGTGGAGAAGCTCAAAGAGTGAAAATCTCATCAGAGCTCTACAGAGCACATTTACAAAAGACTATTTATCTCCTTGATGAACCGACTGTCGGCTTGCACTATGAAGATGTAAAAAAATTAATAGAAATAATCCAAAGGCTTGTGAATAAAGGAAATACGGTCGTGGTTATTGAGCATAATCTTGATATTATTAAATCTGCAGATTATGTTATAGATATTGGACCTGAGGGAGGATCAAGAGGTGGTAAAATAGTTGCAAAAGGAACTCCGGAAGATGTCGCTAGAAACGAAAAGTCTTATACTGGACAATATCTAAAAAAGATTTTAAAGAAATAATGCTTTGCCCTTTCACTAATTTCATCAACTTATTTTAAATGCGATTAAATCGCATTTGTAAAATATACTAGCTATAGAAATTAAATATAAGTGCGACTCAGTTGCAATTAAAAAAGAAGACGAAAAGAAAAGAAAGAAGGGTGTGCGTCATTGCTAAAGTCCACTTTATATCGTACGCTCATTATATGGTAAGCCAAGATTTAAAAAAAATTAATCTACCTGACGTTCCCGGTGTCTATTATTTCAAGAACAAACAGAAGGAAATTCTATATATCGGTAGAGCAACATCACTCAAAGATAGAGTGGCTAGTTATTTTCGTGCAGATTTAATAAAGACTCGAGGTCCTTTTCTCGTCGATATGGTTACCCAATCGGCCACAGTCGAACACGTTCAGACTGATTCAGTTCTTGAAGCTATAATTTTGGAAAGTAATGAAATAAAAAAATACCTCCCATACTACAACACAAAAGAAAAAGATAATAAGAGTTACAACTTCGTCGTCATAAGTGATGAAGAATTTCCTAGAGTGATAATAACTAGAGGTAGAAATATTGATAAGCTTGATGAAGATGAGCTTGGTTATAAGATAAAGTATCAATTTGGCCCATATCCACAAGGCAATCTTTTAAAAGATGCTTTGAAAATTGTACGAAAGATTTTCCCTTTTAAAGATGCAAAAGCCACTTTAAAACATCAAGAATCTTTTTATAGATCACTTGGACTTTCTCCCAATACAGATTCTCCAGATGCCCATAGAGAATATAATAAAACAATTAGGAATTTGGTTCTTTTTTTTGAAGGTAAAAAGATAAAACTCATTAAAACTCTGGAAAAAGAGATGCTCGATTATGCTAAAAATGAAGAATTCGAAAAAGCTCAAAAAAATAGAAATACCTTATATGCATTGCGTCATATCCAAGATATCTCGCTCATAAAAGACGATGAAGAAACTCCAATCGAAGGTTTTAGAATCGAGGCTTATGACATCGCTCATATGGCAGGGGGGGCAAATGTGGGAGTTATGACTGTTGTTATAAATAGCCAAGTCCAAAAGTTACATTATAAAAAATTTAAGATATCTAGAGATACAAACAATGATACAGCTGCACTCAAAGAAGTACTAACTCGTCGTTTCAACCACCCTGAATGGACATTCCCAAACCTCATCGTAATCGATGGTGGAATTGGCCAACTTAATTCAGCAAAAGAAATCGTCCACGATATTCCTATTGTTTCAGTTGTAAAAAATGACAAGCATAAACCAGATCATTTTCTCGGTGATGAAAAAATGATCAAAATCCACTCAAAAGATATTTTACTTGTAAACAGCGAAGCCCATAGGTTTGGAATTGCATATCATAGAAAGGTCCGGTCGAGGGATTTTTTAAAAAGATTGACTAAATAATGAAAAGACTTTAATATTGTTTGCAGGGTCTCTTTCGAGACATGGTCAACTCAAACCGGCCGCCCCATATTCCTCCTGTGGGCACGGCTTTTTCTTTTGTTTATAAAGAGCGTTACAATATATTGATGCACAAAACTCGAGTTGGCGTAATACGTGGTGGACCAAGCAATGAATACGAAGTTTCGTTGAAAACTGGCGCGACAGTCTTACATAATTTATCAATAGAAAAATATAATGTCCGAGACATCTTTATAGATCGTTCTGGCACATGGCATATGCACGGTCTACCAATAACTCCACATGAGGCGTTAAATCACATTGATGTTGCTTTTAATGCACTTCACGGAAATTATGGTGAGGATGGAAAAATACAACATATTTTTGAAGTCCACGGTATTCCATTTACTGGTTCAGGATCTTTTGCATCAGCAATAGGAATGAATAAAGAACTTTCGAAAGAAATCTATAAAAAGGAGAAGATGAAGACTCCACAGTCAAGGCTTTTGGAATCACTCGTGGATGTTAGTAAAGAGGCACACAAAATTTTCAGAAGTTTTCCACCTCCAGTCGTTGTGAAGCCTATGACAAGCGGCTCATCAGTCGGTGTAACTATCGTAAAAGACTTTAGTGGATTTGATAAAGCGGTAAGTGCTGCTTTTGAACACAGTAATTCTGTTTTGGTAGAAGAATTTATTCAAGGAAGAGAGGCGACGTGCGGGGTGATTGATAATTTTAGAGATCAAGAGTTCTATGCTTTGCCACCTATTGAGATCCGACCACATGAAGGAGGATTTTATGATTTTGAAGCCAAATATCAGGGAAAATCAGAAAAAATAGTTCCTGGTAACTTTACTTACGAAGAAAAAAAGGAACTAGAAAGACTTGCTATTCAAGCTCACAAAGCACTAGGTCTGAAACATTATTCACGATCAGATTTCATCATTCATCCCAAAAGAGGAATTTTTATACTAGAAACAAATACTCTACCCGGACTCACAGAGCACTCCTCGATTCCACAAGCTTTACATACGGTTGGGGCATCAATATCTCATTTCCTTGATCATATCGTTGATCTTGCATTAAGTGGGAAATAAGGTAGAATCATAGGGCGAAATAAGGGCTCGTAGCTCAGTTGGTAGAGCAATCGCTTTGCAAGCGAAAGGTCAGGAGTTCGAATCTCCTCGAGTCCACCCAAAGAAAATAAAAATGGCGTTGTAGGAAAAATAATAAAGAAATCTTTCTGAAAGATTACGGTTTTAGTATAAAAGGACAGTAGTATAAAAAGCGATCCCACAGCTCTGTGAACTGTGGGATCTAGCGCTTTAACATTTGAGAAAAAGACTCAGGAAAAGGTAGGATCTTAACATAATCATCGACCGTGCAGGATGAAATAAGATCACCATGTCTGTTACGAACTAGTCTGGTAGGATCATCAGGAAGAAAAAACCGAATTATTTCACCGAGATTGCTTGTCATCTTCAGACGGCCGCCCTTGTTTGGTTGTTGGTAGAATGATTGATAACAGAGCACAAGGCCCTTATACCTATCACCCACCGAATCAGGGAGTTCGAACCCCTTAAAAACTCTACGTTCCTGAGGGGCAAAAACAATTCCTAGACGCACGAGCCAATTTAAATACACCTTAATCCTGCGTTCATATGGTCTCAAACCATAACTAACCACACACCGGTCAATTTCACCACGAAAGGTATCTGACCCCGTCTCGAGCTGAAACTGACTTTGTCCGCTAATGAAAGGTGTAATACACCTTATTAGATCACCCGGTCTACTCATTTTTCTATGCATATTATATCTCCCTTCTACCCCTAGTATATCATTTATTTGATGCTATAATAAGTACATCAAATTACATGCTAGCACTCAACATAAACATTGTAATGATAGCTCTCGCATTGATTATTATAGTTTCTTTTTGGATATTTGTCTTTATTATTTTTTACCATCTTGTACGTTTCGGAGTTGGAACTTTGCCAAAGACTTTTTCAGCTCTTTTTATTCTAGGTTCATTAATTCTTTTTTCTACATGTATATTTTTCTTTTCAACTGTTGATTTTAACAATATAAATCGATTAACAATTCAATCTATTAACAACACACTTAAAACACCATGAAATCACTTCTAACGCTTTTCACAGAATCGCCAAATTCATTCCAAGGTCAAGAACAAGAGGAAAAAATAGTCCTTTTTTTGCGAAGGCATCCATTTACTATTATTATAAAGGTGATTGGAATAGCCATAGGTTTTATACTGCCAGTTATTGTTAGTTTAGTTTTTATAAATTATATTATTTTTTATGGATTTCTTTCAGTATATCTTTTTATAGTAAGTGTACTAGCACTTATAGCTTGGATAATGATTTCATATAGCATAACAATGTACACGCTCGACGTTTGGATTATTACTGATACCAGAATTATTGACAGTACTCAACATGGTTTTTTTAATAGAACTGTTTCAGAACTACACATGTCACGAATCCAAGATGTCTATATCAAAACGGAGGGAACTTTCCAAACTTTAATTGGTTTTGGAGATTTATTTATTCAAACTGCGGGTACCGAAGAAAGATTTATGTTTTATCAGATCCCAAATCCATTACATGCCAAAGATATTATTATGAGTATGGCCTTTCCTGATGAAAGAAAGCAAGTCCATCCAAATCCTTAACTTATCTCTACTTATCCACATTTTTATTTGCAGGTGAACGAATGTTCACTTATACTATATTCATATTAGGAAAATAATTATTTTAAAATATGAGCAATATAACAAGAACACATTATCTACGAAAAGAGATCAAAAAATTAAATAAAGACATCGATTTAAAAATTATTAAGGGCTTACCTTATAAAGCTGAAGCGAGAAGACATAAGTTTCTTGTCTCACAGTTCTACGGTTTCTATGAGACTACAAAGACAAACTGGTTCAGAAAAACACTTCACGTATTTGCAAGCTTTGTACTATAATTATCGCATGGAAGACTACAAAAATAAAATATTTTCATTTTATGAAAGACAAAGAAGGATGCCTACATATGCTGAAATTATGGATCTTCTAGGTTTTAAGTCTAAAAATGCTGTCTACAAACTTATAAACAAGTTCGTAGAA
>JAYTYJ010000077.1:0-7414 GCA_043742445.1 Candidatus Tayloriibacteriota bacterium
GTTGAAGATTCTTATGAGAGGGTATATAAAGTCGCTTTAAAGATAAAAGCTGCTCGAGAGAAAAAAGAATTCATCTGTAAAAAAGGAGAAGGTGGTTGCTTCGCTTGTATACCGTTTGAGAAGATAATAAAAGGTGAGGCGGACTATGTTGGTGTTGGTGAAATGAGACAGGATTTGTATATGCTATAATATAAACATATGGAAAATAAGTCACACTATTATTTCTTTTTAATGATTCTTATTGGTGCAGCCATCTTAACTTTTTTTATTTTTTATTCTTACCTTACTTCGCTTTTATTGGCACTTGTACTCTCAGTTATTTTTCGCCCACTTCACCGCACTATCTCTAGGATTTTTTCAAGAGGTAATCAATCCAGCTCGATTTCAACATCCATAACATTGGCTATTATCGCTATGGTCGTGGTGACTCCACTTTTACTTTTGTCTAGGCAAATCTATACAGAAAGTGGACATCTATATTATAGTCTCACTGATGAAGGGCAGAGATCCGCTATTATAGATTCTCTAAATGCTTTTTCGGCTTCTCTGTCAAACAAGCTTGGTGGTGTATTTCCTTCATACAACTTTGATGATTTCAATATCACAAAATATGTCCAAAACTTCTTAGAATGGTCATTTGCAAATCTAGATACTATATTTTCAAGCGCCACCAGATTCGCTTTTGAAATACTTATTATGCTTTTTGCACTATTTTATCTTCTCCGTGATGGTGGACAACTAAAACAGGGAGCAATCAACTTAAGTCCTCTAGCAGATGAATACGATGCAAAGATTTTTTCTAAATTAAAACAAGCGATACGATCTGTGGTACTTGGTTCTCTAGTTGTCGGTATGATACAAGGGCTACTAACAGGCCTAGGCTTCTTTATATTTGGAGTTCCAAACCCAGCTTTGTGGGGAAGTTTCGCTGTTGTAGCAGCTTTGATTCCTGGTATCGGAACATCACTTGTTTTAGTTCCTGGAATTCTATATCTGTTCTTCGTAAGTACACATTTACATGCATTGGGGCTTTTAATCTGGGGGATGTTTGGTATCGCTATCGTCGATAATTTTATAGGACCTATGTTAGTAAATAGAGGAGTTCGTGTCCATCCATTCCTTATATTACTTTCAGTAATGGGAGGTTTGGCATACTTTGGGCCCATCGGATTCATCGCTGGTCCACTTATCGTAGCTCTTCTAGCAGCTCTTCTTGAAATCTATAAAGTAAATAGACAGGTTGGTTAATATTGGATAAAGAAGATGCTTAGTGTATACTGATTTTTTATGGCATTTATTGACGATATAACTATACATATTAAGGCTGGAAATGGTGGATCTGGCGTTGTTCGCTGGTTACATGAACGTGGAAAAGAAATGGCGGGTCCTTCCGGTGGAAATGGTGGAAATGGTGGCGACGTATATGTGCTCGCTATTCGTGATCTTGGTATTCTAGAAAAATATAGAAATGTAAAAGAATTGGAGTCTGGAAAAGGTCAGGATGGTATGAAAAATAGTATGTATGGTGGAAATGGAAAAGACTTGGTAATAGAGCTTCCTATTGGTTCTATAATTACAGATAGTCGAACAAAAAGACAATACAATCTTGTACATGATGTCGAGAAGATTTTGATATTAAAAGGCGGGCGCGGTGGTCTGGGTAATGAACATTTCAAGTCTTCTATAAATATTGTCCCTATGCAATTCACTCCTGGACGAGAGGGTGAAAAAGCAGATTTCCATATTGAACTAGAGTTGGTGGCCGATGCAGGACTTATAGGTTTACCTAATGCGGGGAAGTCCAGTCTTTTGAATGCTATTACAAATGCCGAAGCAAAAGTAGGTGCATATCAGTTCACAACACTAGAACCAAACCTTGGTGCTTTAAAGGGTGGATTTATTTTGGCCGATATTCCCGGACTTATCGAGGGTGCTTCAGAGGGTAAAGGTTTAGGGCATAAATTTCTTAGACATATCAAAAGGACAAAAAGAGTCTTGCACCTTATTTCTTTAGAAAATACCGCTATCGTCGAAACATATAAAACTATTAGAAACGAATTGAAACAGTATGGACAGGGTCTTGACGATAAAGAAGAGACGATCATTCTCACAAAAACAGATACGACTGATGAGAAGGGAATTGAATCTGCCATAAAAAAACTTCAAAAGTTTAATAAAGATATCTTAACCGTAACTGTACTGGATGACATTTCTATCAAAAATTTATCTGATGAAATTGTGAAGAGGTTGAGAAAATGATATATTAGTTCCATGAAAGATAAGGACTATATAGCGACCATTGGTCTAGAGATCCATGCTGAAATCAAAACATCTTCTAAGATGTTTTGTTCTTGTAAAAACGATGCTGATGAGAAGCGTCCCAATGTTAATATTTGTCCCATTTGTATGGGGCATCCAGGGACACTTCCTGTTTTAAACAAAAAAGCTATTGAACATGTATTAAAAATAGGCTATGCCATAGGAGGGAAGATAGCCGATTTTACAGAATGGGATCGAAAAAACTACTTTTACCCAGATATTCCTAAAGGATATCAGATCAGTCAATTCAAGTATCCACTAGTTTCTGGAGGTACCTTGGTCGGAATCGACCTTACTCGTATCCATTTAGAGGAGGATACTGCTCAATCTACACATGATACTCATCATAAGAGTTTAATAAACTTTAATAGGTCAGGAGTTCCACTTATGGAACTTGTGACTGAGCCTGTTATCCATGATGTAGAGACTGCAGTTAATTTCGCAAAAGAGTTGCAATTACTTTTACGTTACCTTGGAGCAGGGGAAGCAAATCTAGAAAAAGGAGAAATGAGAGTTGAAGCAAATATCTCTGTTGCTTCACAGGTGGATACGAATCTAAAAAAGTTTGGAACAAAGACTGAAGTAAAAAATCTCAACTCTTTTAAAGCTGTAGAAAAAGCAATTGCTTTTGAAATATCTAGACAGATAAACTTGATTGAAAAAGGCGAGAAAGTGGTTCAGGAGACGAGAGGTTGGGATGATATAAAACAGAGTACGTACTCTCAGAGATTAAAGGAAAGTTCTCATGACTACCGGTATTTTCCAGAACCAGATTTGCCTAAGTTAAAAATAAGTGAAATAAAAGAGTGGAGCAGGGAGGAGCTTTTAAAAGGACTTCCTGAATTACCTTGGGCAAAAAGAAATAGACTCGTAATTGATTTCGGTATGACTAAAAAAGAAGTCGATATTTTTATTGAAAAGCCTGAAGTCGGAAATTATTTTGAAGATGTGATAAAGGGAGAACCAAAGATTGCCAAGATTTCTATTAATTACATTTTGACTGACTATCTAGGTTTACTTAAAAAAGAAGGTAAGGATATTGAAAGTATTTCTACTAAGAACTTTTCGAAATTGATGAATATGATTGAATTGAAAAAATTATCTTCTCGTGGTGCAAAAGACACACTAGCCTTAATGGTTAAAGAAGATGGTGATCCAGAAATTATTGCAGAAAAGAACGGATTAATTCAAAAAAGTGATGAAGGTGAAATAAAGAAGATCGTTACGGAAATAGTCCTAAAAAATCCTACTGTTTTGGCTGATTATAAAAATGGAAAAGAGGCGGCGCTGCAGTTCTTTATTGGACAGGGTATGAAGGTTACAAAGGGATCCGCAAATCCTGAGCTTTTGAAAAAGGTACTGCTAGAGGTCATAGGGTAAATTTTAGTCAGTTAAGTGCTTAACGATAAGCTTCTTAATTTCGCTTTTTGTTGGTTTCTTATTGTCTATTCTGACACCCATTTTTAATATTAAGTCTTCTATATCAGCTACCTTATAAACTCTATAATTACTGATAGGGTGGCGGCCAGCAGGAAACTTACCACTGTTATCCCAATTTCTTAATGTTAGAGGTGATACACTTAGTATTTTAGCGGCCTGCTTTATAGTTATGAATTTATTTTCCATTATATTATTTAAACTTAATCATTATTATACCTTATTAAACATTAATAGACATTATAACATTTATATTAATGTACAGTAATGATTTATCCACATTATCAATGATATTAAAACTATTAATTTCTAGATACCTAGTTAGTTTTAGTGGTCGCTATTTGAATTTAAGATATCTACCTAAGCTATTTTCTAGACATTTTAGCTATATTGATAGTAATTCCCCTAATTTAGAATGCTTCAGTGTTCGCTATTCTCTAAAACTAAGGGTTAGTAATTATCCTTCTAGATCTTGGTGTCTCGAAAGAACTAGAATATGCCCATTTTTATGTTTTACTGCATTTAGCCAAATTTTAATACTTATTGGATCGAGTTGTGAAGTTTTAATCTAATTTCTCTAACCTACAGTTTTTTTAATTAACTCAACTTCGAATTCTCATAAATTTTTTGTAACTTACCATCAAAATCTAGACATAGAATTTTGACTTTTTTTAGATTGTTATCCCCATATTTTAAGTAAAAACCTTGCCGAGATAGAGTATAATTACAAGTATAAGTTCATGAAAGATAACCTTATTTTACAAGATAAAAACTATATCTCGGCAAAACGAGCTGCCCAGATTTTTGCTTACACTAGTGATTACATCGGTCAACTATGTCGAGCGGGTAAATTGGATTGTAAAATGATCGGAAGATCATGGTTTGTAACTGAAGAATCTATCACTAAACACCAGATCTCTTTTTCTCCAGAATCTACTCCAAAAGCAATAGCTGAGATTCCTAAAATTATCGAAGTTGAAGTTGAACCAAAAGTTGAGGTATTACAAACACTATCTTTCGTGCCTAAAATATTTGCATTGCCTCAGGAAATCTCTTCAAATTTTCTTTTTGTATCTAAACCAGTACATTCAAATATATTTCATTTTGACTCTATAGAATTGGCCTTCACTTCACTTTTTTTTGTTCTTAGTTTAGGTATTGCTTTTCAGTCACTTTCAAAAAATTCAAATGTAGTTGCTGATATTTCTAATAGTCAGGCTACTGCTTCCATTATTTCAAATTCATTTAATGTAATTAAAAAAGTTACTTCACTTTTTCCTGCAGGTCCTCAACTAGCAATAAATAATAAGACTGAAATTAAATCACAATCAGATTTTAATGGCTTGGCAGTAGTTGCATCATCAAATTCTCCAGAGCGAGATGAAGTTATAAAAAGCAAGATCAGGAAATCATTCTCTGACGAGGTGGCTATTAAGCCTGATGCTAGTGGTACGGCAGGAATCATCACTCCTGTTTTTCGAAAGGCAAAGGGTGATGATTTCGTGTACGTGTTAGTGCCGGTGAAAAATCAGTGATCGTGCCCGTGTATTTCTTTATAAAATCAAAAAGATTTTATTGAGAGATACATGAGCGTGATGCCCATGACAAAGGTCGAATTATTGAAGATTAATAAATAAAATAAATAAAATGAAAAATATGAAAGCGTTTGACGAATCGATTAAGACTTTAAAGGCGAGTGTGGCGTTATTGTTAACGCTAGCCGTCTTGTTCTTTGTAGTAGAGCCAGCTATTGGAAATGCAGTTGAAGATACACTCACCATCTCTCAGACAATAACATCAGAGATTTCATTTATCACACCAACATCAGATGTCACCATGACTCCATCATTAGCCGGAATCACAGGCGGTACGTCTTTCGGATCAACAACAGTGAGAGTTTTAACAAACAATAACTTAGGTTATAACATGACCCTCACTGCCAGTTCATCTGTCGGAATGATCGGTAATGGTAATGGTGGAAATATTCCAGCATATGTCCCAGCTTCTGGTATTACACCAGACTTTACCTTTACAAACTCTCCTTCAAACTCAGCCCATTTCGGCTATAGTGTAAATGCATCAACAACATCAGATCTCAGTACTGCATTTTTAGACAATGGTTCAGTGTGTGGTTCAGGTGCAGCAGATGCAGTTGGAAATTGCTGGATAAATGCAAGTACATCAGCACGACAGATTATTAATCGTGCTACAGCGACATCAGCTTCAGGTGCAACTACAACAATTGTTTTCAGAGTTTCTATCCCAGCAAGTCCAGTGCCTTCAATCACACAAGACACATACGTAGCAACAACAACACTTACAGCGGTAGTTAATTAATTCATAGCTCAAAAAGCTATTACAGATATGAAATTAAAAAAGATTCTTAAGACAATTCTTGGATTTTCAATTATATATAGTTTTATCTTTCTACTACAACCTTTAGCAGTAGCGCATGCTGCTATTTATAAAGTTGAAGAGCTCCCAGATAAGACTGTATACAGTGACTTTGTTGTTGGTCCAGGAAAATATCAAGTTGAAATCAAGCCGGGAGAAAAGAAGGTCGTTAACATGGTTGTAACAAACAGACTCGGCAAGAATAAACTATTCAACATCGAAACTGTTGATTTTAAAGGTTCAAAAGACCTGGAAAATCCAGTCGTTCTCCTTGATGGCGAAAGAGGCCCTTATTCCCTGAAGGACTATTTGAAATTTGCTTCATCAACATTTGTTATCAATCATGCAGAAAGAGTGACTATTCCAGTAACTATAAGTATCCCTACAGATGCTCAGCCAGGAGGTCTCTATGGAAGTGTGGTTATCAGTACAGTAACTACAGGAAAGGAGCAGGTTTTGGAAGGTCAATCAAGTGCTGGAACAAATCCCATTATTACTCGTATCGGTTCACTTCTATTCATTCGAGTGGCGGGTGACGTAAAGGAGAATCTTGAATTAAAGAAATTCTCCCTAAAAAATGATTCACATATTATCGGTTCAGGGCCAGTTAACTTTGATTTGCTTTATGCAAACAACGGTACGGTTCATGAAAATCCAAAAGGCTTTATTTATATAAAGAATATTTTTGGAGCTGAAATAGGAAAAGTAGAAGTCGAGCCTTGGTTTGTACTTCCAGATTCTCTTCGACAAAGAGAAGTCCTATGGCGATCTCCTTTTCTTTTTGGAAGATATGTTGCAACAGCAGAAATAAATAAGGGATATAATGCCCAGAAAGATTCAGTTTCAGTTACTTTTTGGGTTATTCCATGGAAGTTGATGACTCTAATACTCGTAGTACTAATCGTTATAGTTGCAATAATACGTTGGTTAGCATCAAAGATTTCAATTTCAGTTAAAAAATAACAAAGAATGAGATTGTTAATAAAAAAAATTGGAATAACTTTGTTAGGTATTAGTTTCTTGAGTTCAGTATCTACTGCACTTGCTCAAACAATGACAAGTAGTACATACAAGATACAAAGTGATAGTTTGAATTTCTCAGGAAATAGATCATCATCAGGAACATATACGATGGAGGATACTGCGGGTGAGGTGGCTACAGGTGGATCAGCAAGCTCTTTGTTTAAGATAAAAGCCGGGTATCAGCAGATGCAGGAAATAACACTCTCTATCACAACTCCGGCAAATGTTGTTATGAGTCCAG
>JAYTYJ010000078.1:0-4156 GCA_043742445.1 Candidatus Tayloriibacteriota bacterium
GGTTCATATAAGTAGAATCTGTGAGATCAGCACATAAGCCAACTACACGTTTGTCTAGCTCGGCTGCTTTTAAAAGTCCTTCACCAAAGCCCTTGCGAATAGGAATTTGCTCAACATCATTGTCGAAAAGTTTTTGATTGAGTTTTTGAGAAGGGTTTAACATATTACTATATTACTATATCTAATTATAACTTATTTACATTTATCATCAAATCAAGTTCCTCAGATATTTTTATTAAAAATACAAAAGTGGGGTTACTTTTACTAGATTCAAAACGCGCAATCGATGCTTGGGTAGAACCTATTTTTTTAGCTAATTGGGCTTGAGTCATATTTTTCTGTTTGCGGGCGTCTATAAAAATCTGAACAAAATCTACCATTTCTTCTAAAAATTCATGATTCTCTTTTTCTTGTATGGATCTTGTTGCCTTTTTCTTTATCATGTTTATATTATAGCGTATAAGGTATAAAAATAGCTTAAAATATACCGCAAATGATATAATTAAAATCTATTTACAAAAAAGAGACTATACTATGCCACTTAATAAATAATTTGCAGTAGAAAAATAAAAAGTGTAAACGCAATTAGTGAGACCCCCTCAATTCTTCTCATAATAATTTCTCGTTTAGATAGTTCATATCCGTAGCTCTGTTTTTTATTGAAAATGAGTACAAAACCCAGGATGAAACAAACAAGTAAATAAGCAACCAAAAATAAATGCGGGATGATTGGGGCTTTAATGGTGTATACAGATCCGATGGTAAATAATATTTTTAAAATAATTTCAAATATTTTCATATAGTTATATTATATACTAATTAATCCCGAAAGTTTGTTTGGCTATTTGTATTTCTTCATCTGTCGTCGGTGTTTTGCCATGCCACTCAAATTTTCTTTCAAAAGCAGGAATTCCTTTTGAGGATATAGTATTTGCGATAATGACAGACGGCTTATCAAAAACAGCCATTGCTTGGCCCCAAGCTTGATCTATAGCTCTAAAATTATGACCATCGATCTCTTGAACATGCCAATTAAATGCTCGCCATTTATCTCCAAGCGGATTTAAAGGCATAATGTCCTCTGTTAAACCGTCGATCTGAATGTTATTTCTATCAACAAATACAGTCAGATTTTGAATTTTCTCTTTTCCAGCAAGCATAATCGCTTCCCAATTTGCTCCTTCATCAAGTTCCCCATCACCAGTAAGGCAAACAAATTGCTTTCCAGATGTTTTTCCAGAATCGATTCTGTCTGCTAATGCCATCCCTACAGCTTGTGAAAGTCCAGCCCCAAGAGGTCCTGAAGAATTTTCTAACATAGGTAAATATTCACGATGAGGATGTCCTTGAAGTCTTGAACCAAATTTTCGTAGTGTCATTAATTCTTTTAACGGAATATATCCTGCATGTGCAAGCGTTGCGTACAAAACAGGACAAATATGTCCATTTGAGAGTACTAAACGATCACGATATTCCCAATTGTGATTTTTTGGATCATGTTTCAGTGCATGAAAATATAAATAAGTAAAAATATCAGCCATGTCGAGAGGTCCAGCTGTATGGCCAGACTTCGCTTCGATAAGCATCTCTACAATAGACTGCCGTATCGTATAGGCTTTTTCAAAAAGAAATTGATTTTTTTCTTCAGTGAGTTGCATTTGTTATATTATAGCACTCTTAATTATATTTGTTTAAATTTTGCAAAATTTTCCTCAATATCTTCGCTTCTAAACAAGGCACTTCCTATTACTAATCCATCTACCCCTGCTTCTTTCAACAAGTCTGCATTTTCTAAACTAACTCCTCCATCAGCTTGCACCTTGAGTGCAGGAAATGCTTTTTTAACTTCTTTTACTTTATCGAGTGTGCCTATTTCAAACTTTTGTCCCTGAAATCCTGCTTTTCGTATACCCATTACTTGTACAAATTGAATTTTTTCAGAATATTTTTTCAAACTATCGATTCCAGTTGCATTATTTAGAGCTATTCCAATTTCTACAATACCTTGCAGGCTGTCAATAACAGTGGTTAGATCTTTTGATGATTCTAAATGTAAAATAATTTTTTCTCCACCAGCAATAACAAATTTTTTAACTTCATCGACTGTTGGCTCGAAAATCATCAAGTCAAATTCATAATTTATATTTTCCCAATTTGGCATACCACGCTCTTCTTTCTGAATAGATGCCCAATTCCCATCTTCCTTCCAATATGGCCACGTAGTGCTTGGTACATATTTCCCATCACAAATATCTATTTGTACTACAGTAGAAATACCCTGGATAAGTTCTATCTTTTCTTCAATCTCGCGAAAGTTTTTAGGTAAAATAGCAGGAATTATTTCCATATTATTCTATATTATCCAATGTTTCATTACGTTTGATATGTCGAGGCTCATTACTAAAGGGAGTTGAGATCCAAAGTCGAACTGCCTCGATGGCTTCTGCTTCTTCAAGAAAGCCAGCACCAAGGGATAAGACATTTGCATTATTATGTTCTCGAGAGAGGCGCACGATATCAAGATTCTTTCCATGATAGACAGCAGCTCGGATGCCAGGAAATCTATTACAAAGGATCGCTTCACCGTTTCCGCTTTTGCCGAGTACAATTGCTTTCGTATTTTCAGGATCATTCATAACTTTCATCGCAACTGGTAGCATTATTTCGGGATAATTATCTGTTTTATCAAAAACGTGAGCACCCATATCTTCAACATTAAAATTTTCTGCAACCAAAAAGTCCTTAATTTTATTTTTTAATTCAAAACCCGCATGATCGGTGGCAAGTAGTATTTTCATATTATGATTCTATCAAATATTTGTTCAGACGAAAAGCATCAAACGATCGCGTCGTTTGATTGCTTCCGAAATGATCGTACAAGTATCCTTATAATGATCGTGAACTGTAGAAATTAATTCACTCGTCATATTTTATATCTTTACGTACCTCGTCCCTCGGCCTTGTCCCACACGCTTGATTTTCTGAAGTTCCACGAGTCGATTTAGAGATTGTCGGACCGTAGCAAGAGCAATATTTGTGTTCGCAACAACGTCACTGACGCCGGCTTCACCGACGCTCGAGATGTACTTCCATACCTCGTACTGTTTGGGAGAAAGTGTATCTTCGATGTGTTCTTCTTCGAGATATGTGAGTGCCTTGGTTGCCTGCTCCTTAATTACTGCAAGGAAAAAATTGAGCCACGGCGCGATCGTATCCTTCTCAGTTTTGAAGGTATCCTGCGACTTCTTGAGGGCGAGATAATATTCATCCTTACGACGCTCGATGATCTGTTCATGGGATACATACTGAGTAAACTGATATCCCGATCGGAGAAGAAGTAGGTTCGTCATGACACGTGAAAGGCGCCCATTGCCGTCTTCAAAAGGGTGAATCTTGAGAAATTCCACGAGAAAGTTTGCGATGACGAGAAGCGGATGGAAGCGATTCTGCTCAAGAGCTTCGTATGCCCAGTCTACAAGCTCGGTCATTTCCTTCGGAGCGAGCCATGCGGGAGTTGGTTCGAAGACAATCTTGGCGATCTTGCCGTCGGGACCAAGAATGCCGACCGTGTTTTCTTCCTGTTTATATTTTCCTTTGTGGAGTTTGTCCTTTTCTGAATATTTGAGAAGCTCGTTGTGAAGCGAACTGATGACGCCTTCACGAAGCGGAAGAGTTTGGTAACTGTCAAAAACATTTTGAAGGGTTTCAAGATATCCCTGCACTTCCTGATAGTCACGCTCAGCAAATTTGAAAGCACTGAGTCCCCGCATGATCTTCTCCACTTCCTCGTCGCTCAGTTTCGATCCTTCAATACGAGTCGAGGCACCGGCAGAGGTAACAAGCACGGAGCGCTTGAGGCTCGTGATTGCTTGCGGAGACATTCGGAGACCTCCTTTGAATTCTCCTTTGATGCCGTCAATTTCACCAACAAGAGCCACGATATGAGGCTCGGGTGCTTTGAGGCGATGATCAAATTTTGTTTTGTTTTCGTCCATAATTACCCGCTATATAGGGTATAGCTGATTATAGCGGATTATGGCGGTAGAAGTCAAGAATGTGTACTAGTCCATAACATATGGCACTCCTGTTCTGGTAATGTACTCACAATATACCTCAAAGGTGAAATGAGTCCAAGCGTCCAGTGCGGTCTTCTGGT
>JAYTYJ010000079.1:0-2066 GCA_043742445.1 Candidatus Tayloriibacteriota bacterium
GCTTGCGTGTTATCAATGCTGGCGACAACGGACCTATCAATAACGCCTTTCATAACCTTGTTTTTGAGAAAGGTACAACTGAAATGAACAGTTCTCTTTTCATAAGAAATAACTTGACAATAGAAGTGGGGTGTTTGCTAGATGCAAATGCAGGTTCTAATTTACTTGTGGATAATAGAATTGAAATACAAGGAAATTGGTTGAATAAGGGGCTATTTAACCCTCGGGTAGGGCTTGTAGTTTTCACAGGAAATCAGAATCAGACAATTACCAAAATGAATACACCTGTTTTTGAAACTTTTTTCAACTTGAGAATTGCAAAAGGTGACATTACTTCTGCCTCACCAGCACCATCAACAACAGACGTAACACTGAATAGTAGAGTGCTAGTGGGTGATAATTTTACAAATGATGCTAATGGTAGCTTATTTTTGGTGAATGGTAGATTCTTTACGAACACTGCCTTGAATACACAAATGATTTTAGCTGAAAGTGCTAGCTGGAGTCGTGCTTCGGGTGTACCTACTGCTCCAATTGGTAGTGCTTATGTGGAAGGTCCTTTTGGAAGAATATTTGTAAATCCTAGTAGCATTGAGGACAAATCATTCCCAATTGGTAAAACACAAGCAGGAGTGCCATTATATTTGGGTGGTAGTAGCAGTGGTGCAGGAGAAATAAAGCTAGGCATACAGTTAGATAGGTCTGTTAAAACTACATTTACTATGGAGCAGTATGCTACGCCAGCAGAAAGCTTTAGTGCAGACCCTAACAGAACATTCCAAGCACCGCTTAATGTTATTTCTAATAATAGATGGTGGGATGTGAAAAATATAGAGTTTCCAAATACAACAGCCGCCGCCGCAGATATACAAGAAGCTAGGATAGAACTACCTTTTGTAGCTGCTACGGAAAGTTTTGGAGCTTTTGCTAGCCTTACGCCTGCACAAATAGAGAAAGTAAGTATCGTGCAAGATTTTGATATTGCTTTTGACACTACCTACAATAAATTTCGTGGTGTGGCAAATCCCTTGAATATACAAAGAGTACGTAGAGGATTTTCACCAGAGAAAGGTGATATTTGGAGAGACTTGGGAAGCTCAATTAGTGATTTGACATCACCTACAGCAGCTATTCAATCTCTGGTTCCTTTCAGAACACTTGGAAATGGACAGTTTACATTTGGTTTCCAATTCCTACCACTTCCTGTTGAACTTGTGGATTTGAAAGCGGAAGTTGCAGGAGAGAAAGTGAGAGTAAGTTGGATAACGGTTTCAGAGAAAAACAATGCTTATTTTATTGTTGAGAAAAGTATTGATGCAAGAAGTTTTGAAGAAGTAGGCAGAGTTCCTGCCAAAGCTAATGCAAGCGCACTCAATAATTATGAAATATTTGATGCAAATCCTTATCAAGCAACCAATTATTACAGATTGAAACAAGTTGATAAAGATGGTAAATTTACTTATAGCAAGATAATTTCTATCAAAATGGGCAAAACAGTTGCTAGTAATTTAAGCATTTATCCAAACCCAACAACAAACAACGAGTTTGTGGTTGATTTGAAAGGAACAGACCTTGCAGGCGCACAAGTAACCATCACGGATATGCTTGGAAGAACAGTTTATTCTACTAAAATAGACCAAAACGGTGCTTCTCAAACTATCAAACCAAACACAACCCTTGCTGCGGGTATGTATATTGTGAGCGTTCAGACAAGTGAGAAAGTTTATCAGCAAAGATTATCAGTAAAATAATCAAAATTGTAAATTTTAACTAAAAAAAGCCTTTCTAAGAAATTAGAAAGGCTTTTTTGTGGGATTAGATATTTTTTGTTATCTTTGAGTAGATGTTATGTAAGAAATGGAAAATAATTGTCAAAAAAGTTATGAACAACAAGATTATTGTCATATTTGCGAAAAAGACTAACTATTATGCGTGAATGGATACTGTTCTTAGAAGTAAATCAGAAGAAAACAACAGGGTGTAGGACAAGTTTGAAAATGTATTAAAACGTAGGGGCTGGGCTTGCCCCATAGCCGTCAAGCTAATTCATTTACCTTCGTTTAGGC
>JAYTYJ010000080.1:0-13219 GCA_043742445.1 Candidatus Tayloriibacteriota bacterium
TGGATAGGAATACTGTGAATTATCTTTTTATTTAAAGAAGCTTGAGATGGAATATCTTTTTCGCATTGTTCTTGAACTTTTTTAATATCTAAAGAGGTAATTTCTGAATCTGCTCTAGAAATAATAACTGAACTTGTCGAAGAAATTCCGCCGAGTCCTATACCACCGATAGAAATAAATGCCTTACGTACTTTAGCACCAGCCTTTTTCTCAGCTTGTAATACTGCCTGTTTTATACTTGATACAACATCCGCGATATTTAAAATGTATCCATGACGAAGACCTCTAGATTCTGAAATTCCAACCGCAAGGACTTTGGGTTGATTATTTTTTTCAGTTTTTTTTCCGTCACCATCAGTAATAACCACCTTCACGTGGTGAGTTCCGATATCTATACCAGTAATAATTGATCGTGACATTTGAGAAGAGTCTCAAATGCCGAAATGTTTTCGGAAGCGAGCCTCTATGTTATCCATTGTACTACCATGATCGAATCCTTTCAAATGCACTAAACCGTGGATAAATAAAAATGCGAAGAAGTTTTCATAAGTTCGATCAAATTTCTTTGCTTCAAGCTTTGTCATTTCAGGATTAATATACATTTCACCAAAATTATCAGATAAAGGAAAACTTAAAATATCAGTTGCTTGATTTATTTCTCTAAACTTTCTATTGAGTGCTTTTATTCCTTGTTTATTTATAATAATAACTGATAATTCGTAGTCTTTGCCTAGAATTGCATCCTTCATTTTCACATAATCAAAAAGAGGCAACTTGGTTTTCGTTGTATTTGTTATATGAAAATTTGAAACGGACATTATTTAGAAAAGCGAGATGATTTTTCTTGCATCTTGCCAAGCTTGATGAGCTCTTGAATTTCAGCTTTTCTCTTAATTGACTTCAATGTTTTCATCTTTGTTTTATAAGAAGATAGAAGTCGTTGATTGTATCGAAGGCTTCGTACTCTAGGGAGAATGCCTGAACCTTGAACCTTCTTTGTAAAACGACGAATAATACCAATACTATTTTCAGTTCCGTTTCGAGTTATTTCTACATTTATTGCCATAGGTTGTCTATAGTACTACAAAGCCTATTAATTTTCAAGCTTTTTCATATATCTTGGTAAATCATCAATATTTACTATTTCTTGAGCGTGGGTATCGTTATCACGTACAATGATGGTCTTTTCTACGGCCTCTTTTTTACCCATAATAAGTGCATAAGGAATATGGTATTTTTCTACAGCCGAAACTTGAGCTCCAAGTCGATCTCGAGCTAAGGAGAGGAAAAGGGGAATCTTTTCATTTCTTAATTTTTCAATAATACCAAGACTCAAAAGCTTTGACTCAAATCCTAGTTGTACGAATGAGGCAAAAGGCCTCTTCGCTTTCTTAATTTCTTTTCGTAGGTCTGCTTTATTGTTTTTTACAAGAATTGAAATTCCGACTCCATGAATTTCTTTTTTACTCCCAATCTTTTTTGAGAGGCCATCGTATCGAACACCGACCGCGAGAATTTTTGGTTCTTTACTTTTTTTATCTCCCGTACTGTTAAGATTATTTATAGAAAAAATGGTTTCAGTGCAATATTTTTTATTCCCTATGAGGTTATTATTTATTTTATATGGTATACCTAGTGCTTCGAGGTATTCAAGAACTTCTTGGAAGTGATTTCGACTTGATTCAGAAAGAAAATCCATAGATATAGGTGCTGTCTCGTTGATTTTTTTACATTTATCATTTTGACAACCCAAAAGTTCGAAGGGATCTTTTTTGAGTAATTGTCTGCATTCAGCGTGCATATCATTTACATGTTTTCGATAGTAATTTCCAAGATCACGTGTGAAGCGATGTATGGAATCTTTATCTCCAATACTATTTATTTCAACGCAGATATTTTCAAAACCTTCTTCTTTGAGAATTGCCTTAGTTGTTTGTATTAAAAGAGCTTCGGCTATACTCTTTGAACCACCCATTATTTCTAGGTCACAATATCTATTGAAATTACTGTTTCCTTTTTTTAAAGAGCCCTTAAAAGGTTCTTTAAAATAAAACATAATTGGCTGTGGTTGGTTGAATAATTCATTCTCAGTATACATTCTCAAAAGAGCAATTTTTTCCTCAACGTGTAAGGGAAGTCTGAATTTTGTATCGTCTTCATCGTCTATGAAGTCTCCTTCGAGAAGGTTTTTTGCATGATCAAGATCTATTTTCTTTATTTCAGGACTTTTATGGGGTACGAATCCATAATAAACGGGGATCTCTCCTATTTTATCGAGGTTTTCGTAAGTAGTAAATTTCTGATCATTCGGTTTTTTGATTTGTTTTGCCATATTATTCTTTGCCCGGGAAAGTAGAAATCTTTGTAAATGGGAGTAATCGTAAAAATGGACGACCCACGATATATTTTTTATCAACCGGTCCCCAAACTCTAGAATCAGAACTTTGAGAACGATTGTCTCCCATAACAAAGTATTCAGTCCGGCCTAGTGTTAGCTTGAATGTATCGCTTGTCTCATGTCCTACTTCGACATACGGTGCTGGAACAGAAATTCCATTTGGATTTTCCTTGTTTATAATAGTAATCTTGCCTCCGTTTACTGAAATAGTCTCTCCGGGTAGAGCTATCAGTCTTTTTATGTAAAAAGTTTTAGGATCGAGAGGATATCTAAAGATGACAACATCATTTCTCTTAGGATCTTCGAATCGATAACTGATTCGGTCTACGAGAAGGTACTGACCAGTAGCAAATGTTGGATTCATTGATGGACCATCAACAATGAATGGTTCAGCGATGTAGATTCTGAGTGGAACGACTATGATGAAAGCTATTATTGCGAACTTGAGTATTTCTTTAATGAAATTTTCTTGTGGTTTAACTTCTTTTTGAGATATTTCAGAATTCATTACTACAATTGTACTGCTAATATTCGTTTGACACAAGATTTTCAATTGTGGCATACTACTCCTATGGCATATATAATCGCAGGACTCGGAAATCCAGGTGAAAAATATCAACATAGTCGACATAATATTGGTCGAATGTTGCTACACTATCTTGCTGATGGTGATTTTTCTTTTGATAAAAAAATAAATGCTCAAGTTGGTGAAATTAAAGTTGGAAAAGATAAGGTAAGGCTTGTCGCTCCAGATACTTTTATGAATAATTCAGGAAAATGTTTCAAAAGTGCTAAAAATTTGATTGTAATTTATGATGATTTCAATTTACCACTTGGAAAAATACGAATTTCATATGATAGGAGCTCTGGAGGACATAACGGTTTGGAGTCTATTATTAAGGCTGTGAAGACGACCGCCTTTTTAAGAATAAGAATCGGTGTTGCTCCAGAAAATGCAAAAGGAGAAGCAAAAGTTCCTCATGGGGATGAGAGGATTGAAAAATTTATCCTAGGAGATTTGAAAGGTGACGAAATAAAGGAGATTACAAAGATTGGTAAAAAATTACCAGAAATTATTGAGACAATAGTCAAAGAAGGTCGCGAGAAGGCGATGAGTGTTTATAATGCATAGATTCGCCCTGGCTAGCCGGGACGTTCTTTTTTTTATACGACTTCGTTATTTTATATCTTACATGGTATAAAAATGCTCAAAAATATACCGTATGAGATATATTTAAAATTACTTTTCACAAAACAAAAGCCGCTCATCGCGGCCCCTGTTTTTTTATCTATGTTGCTAACAATTATTTTTTCTCTCCCGTAAATGAAAGAGCCATTTTCTGTTCCTTTACATCAAACAACGTGATTTTGAATTTGTAAGAATTTCCAAGGGCAAGAGTCTTTCGTAGCTTTTCCTCTGAACCAAATTCTGAAATGTGCACGAGACCAGCGATCCCTTCTTCAATAGAAGCCAAAGCTCCGTGTTTATTGAATTTGATAACGACTCCTTCAACTTCCTGATCCTTCTTATATTTCTTTGAAGCTTCAACCCATGGATTTTCCTTAAGTGCCTTGAGAGAAAGTGAAACCTTTCCTTCTTTAATTTCAATAACCTTAACTTTGATCTTTTGACCCATTTTGAAAAGAGCTCGTGGATCTTCAACAAGTGACCAATCTATTTCTGAAATGTGAACAAGTCCTTCTAAGCCATCCTCCAATTTAACAAAAACACCGAAATCAACAACACCAGTAACAGTACCATCTATAATATCGTTTACTTTGTATTTTCCAACGATCTTTTCTTTTTCTTTATTTTCTGGAGTTTTTTCAGAGAAGATAAGTTTACCTTCTTTTGGGATTGCAGAAATAATAGATACTGAGATTTTCGTTCCGACTAGTTTCTTTAGTTCTTCCAAGATCTTGTCTTTATCACCATCAGCTACACGAGGATAGTGTTCAGTTTTCAATTGAGAAGCTGGAAGGAATCCTGAAATACCTTGCCATTGGATGATAAGCCCTCCTTTATTTGCCTCAATAATAGGGAGTTCAAGAGTTGTTTTGTTTGCAATAGCAGTCTCTGCTTCTGACCAGATAAGAGCTTGTCGAGCTTCCTTGAGAGATAGTTCGATATAGCCTTCTTTATTGTCAGTTTCTACAACCTTTGCGGCAACAACATCGCCGATATTTATTTTTTTGATAATATCTCGAGCGGTAATGTATTCCTTACCGTAAATGATACCAGTACCTGTAGTTAGGTCGATATAAACAGCTGATTTCTCAATGTTTATAACAGGACCTTCTACTAAGTCTCCGATAGCTGCCGGTGTAGCAGAATCAGTGATGAGTTTACCCATCATGGTATCTGCCTTAGGATCAACGATTACCTTTTTAACCTTCTTTACCTTTTCAATTTTCTCTGCTTTTTCTACCTTTTCTTCTATTTTCTTAATCATATAAATAACGTGGTCCGCTTTTTAAATTAATAATGGAATTGTTCCGTCTTCGCTCGGACGTCGTGAAAGAAGTATCTTTCACACGCTCCTCGCTAGCAGGAAGAATAATAAGTTTGCGGTTTTAGCACGTCCGGATTGATAATCACGAACAGGGGGTACTATAGTATAAAAAGGGGTATTTGTCTATATGGAGTATCACTTTTTCCAGCTCCCCACCCAAAAGTTCCTCTTATATGGCTGTCCGTCAAACCGCGTATAGTGTGTCTCTTTTTTTATATATAGTGGTTTTCCTAAAAACTTATACATTCGCACAAAATCTTCCTTACTAAAAACCCGCTCAGTCAATCCTACTCCCGGCAATATATAAGTATCTTTTTCTTTTCCCGGATTCTTTTTTAATAAATTCTGCGCATTGCCATCTCCATCCTTACACAATCCTCGTACAAATAAATAACCCCCAGGTTTCAAAGTCCGTGCAATTTCTTTCAGATAAACAGCTCGCTCATTTTCATTCAAAGAATTCGAAGAAGTTACATCTAAAATAATATCAAAAAAACCGTCAGCAAATGGCCAAGCAACACCAATGCTATGTTTAATAAAATTCCCAGGAGGGCAGAGCTTTAGGGCAGTTTCTGAAATGTCCATGCCTGTTATTTTATTATTTTCACCTTGCTCACTTATATAGAGACTATTTTTACCATTTCCACAGCCCAAATCCAAGATTGCCAGATTATTTAATTCAATTTTTTCCTTCTTACGTAAAAAACGCACAAAATCCCGCACGCATTTAGCGGATACGTCACTGAGGGTTACTAGAGTAGGATTTCGATATTCATTTTCCCATACAGCTTCTTGCATCCCTTAACCTTACCACACCTTTCTGCTATACTACATGCACTATGATAATCACATATTTCGGAGGCGAATTTTTCAAGGTCCAGTTCGGAGATACTACGCTCGCTTTTAATCCTATTTCAAAAGATTCAAAATTAAAACCCAGTCGCTTCGGAGCAGACATCGTCCTTTCGACGACATATCATGAAGATTTTAATGGTATTGATCAAGTCATCCATGGAGACAAAAAGCCATTCGTCATTTCAGGTCCTGGAGAATATGAAGTCAGAGAAGTTTTTATAAAAGGCCTTCCTTCTTCATCGAACTATGGAGGAAAGGATCTTATTAATACTATATATACAGTATCCCTTGAAAATATGAACATTTGTTTCCTCGGGGCTATAAATACGGGAGAACTAAAGAGTGAGACGATCGAAGCTCTCGATGAAATCGATATTCTTTTTGTACCTATTGGTGGTGACGGAGTTTTGGAGCCTGCAAAAGCTTACAAGCTTGCCACATCTCTTGAACCAAAGATTATTATTCCAATGCACTATTCTGAATCTACATTGAAAGCTTTTTTGAAGGAGGCAGGCGAGAATCCAAAGGCAGAACCGAAGCTTACTTTGAAAAAGAAGGACTTAGAAGGAAAAGAAGGTGATATAATGTTACTTGAATCATCAAATTCGTAATATGTTTGAACATATTGATAACATGCGAGCGAAGCCAGAACATATCCGCAAAAGATACGCTTTTATTGTGTCTTTCTCTGTCACAACAGTTATCTTTCTTGGTTGGATAGCTTCATATGGACTAAAATCATCTCCTGTATTAACAGATGAAAATGGTAATTCAACAGAAAAGGTTGAAGCTCCCCTTTCTTCTATGACAGCTTCAATCTTTAATGCTTTTAGCGATATAAAAGGAATGATATTCGGCTCAAATAAAACAGAGCATTCATCAGTTGAAATAACAGGCGGAAAAAGGTAATTGATAGATTTTTATTTCTAGTAAAACGCCCCCGGACAGGTTCCGGAGGCGAATTAGTGTTTATAGGCACTATTTCATCAATAGCGTCTCGTGTTGATGTCAATCGCTGTCACTATTGACATTATTCCGAAGAAGACGGAAAAGGTCATGGCCGTTATCCGTCTTGTTGGTTCTTCCAACACGAAGATGGCGATGAATGAGATCAATGCTATTAAAAGCATTATCAAGCAGGGTTGGTATTTAGTATTCATATCTTCTAAAAACTTATAACAATATTATAATAATGTCAATAGGAGAGATTTGGAGACAATTGTATGATATTTTGCTATAATATTTGTCACTATGGCCAAAAAAACATCTGAAACTTCTGAAGTTCCTACCCCACGAGATCCTTCGCTTGGTATCGTTGCTCGAAATATCACAACAGAAATGCGTGAGTCATTCCTCGATTACGCCATGTCAGTTATTACTGATCGCGCACTTCCTGATGTCAGAGATGGTCTCAAACCTGTGCATCGAAGAATCTTATATGCAATGCATGAAAAAGGCTTGACTGCTTCTGCAAAATTTCGAAAGTCAGCTGTAGTGGTGGGAGACGTGCTTGGAAATTATCACCCACACGGTGACGTCGCTGTGTACGATTCTATGGTCGGTATGGCTCAAGATTTCAAGATGCGTTATCAGCTCATCCAAGGTCAAGGAAACTTTGGAAATATTGACGGTGACTCTGCGGCGGCAATGCGATACACCGAAGCAAAAATGTCACGTACTGCAGCCGAGCTTTTGCGAGATATTGAAAAAGACACAGTTGACTTTAGGCCAAACTATGACGGTACTCGAAAGGAGCCAACCGTCCTTCCAACAGCAGTCCCAAACCTTCTTTTGAATGGTACTCTCGGAATCGCTGTGGGTATGGCTACGAATATCGCCCCACACAATCTTGGAGAAGTTATCGATGCCACCACTTATTTAATTGAAAATAAAGAAGCGACCAACGAAGATCTTTTTCAATTTATAAAGGGGCCAGATTTTCCAACGGGAGGGATTATGTATGGAGAAAAGGATATTCATCATGCCTATTCTACTGGTCGTGGTGGAATCGTTGTACGAGGTGAAGCAGAAATTGTGGAAGATAAAAAAGGAGTGGCGCAAATCATCATTTCTTCAATACCATATCGAGTTAATAAGTCAGATCTCATCATAAAGATCGCTGACCTCGTTCGAGAAAAAGCTATAGAGGGTATAAAAGGTCTTCGAGATGAGTCTGATAAAGAGATGCGTATCGTTATTGATCTTAAAAACGGCGCTCACCCTGAAAAAGTTCTCAATTATATTTATAAACATACACAACTCGAGGATACTTTTCACGTCAATACCGTTGCGCTTGTAAATGGCGTGCCACAAACTCTTTCTCTTAAATCTATTTTGGAAGAGTTCGTCATTCATAGAGTGGAAGTTATACGTCGTCGAACACAGTTTGATTTAAATAAAGCAGAAGATCGAGAACATATTTTGCTTGGTCTCAAGAAAGCCTTAGATCATATAGATGAAATCATCACTTTGATTCGAGGGTCTAAAGATGCAGTTGAGGCACATGCAAACTTGATGAAGAAGTTTAAGTTTTCAGAAAAACAGGCAACTGCTATTTTGGAAATGCGACTCCAGAAACTTGCAGGACTCGAGCGAAAGAAAGTGTTGGATGAATTAAAAGAAATCCAAGAACTTATCGAAAAACTTAAAGAAATTCTTGGATCAGAGAAAAAAGTTCGAGGAATTATTAAAGACGAACTAACAGAGATCAAGACAAAGTACGGAGATGAGCGTCGGACTCGACTTATTAAGAGTGGTTTGAAAGACTTTAATCCTGAAGATCTGATACCAGATGAGGAATCAGTACTCGTCTTAACAAAAGGCGGATATATAAAGCGGACAAATCCTGATGAATATCGAAAACAGAAGCGAGGCGGGGTTGGAGTTGTAGACCTAGACACAAAAGAAGAAGATTTTATTACTCATTTGATCTATGCAAATACTCATAACGATATCCTGTTTTTTACTGATAAAGGGAAAGCCTATCAGATCAAGATGTATGATATTCCAGAAGGAAAACGAGCGACAAAAGGAAAGTCGGTGATGAATTTTCTCTCACTCATGGAGGGTGAAAAAATCACTTCTATTTTACCCATGCCAAAGAATAAAAAAGAGGCAGATGGTTTTGCTCTGATGATGGTTACAAAGGACGGTACAGGAAAGAAGAGTTCGGCAAAGCATTTCCATGATGTTCGACGCTCAGGTTTGATCGCAATAACCTTAGATGAGAAGGATGAACTTATTTTCGCTTCTTTCGTCTCAAAGTCTGATACTGTTGTTATTGCTACTCAAGACGGTCAATCGATCAGATTTGAAGCGGAAGATGTGAGAGAAATGGGAAGAAATGCTACAGGGGTAAGAGTTATAAAGCTTGGAAAAGATGATGCGGTTATAAGTGCTGACATCGTTCAAAAAGATGCAAAAAATCCAAGACTCTTTGTTATGGGCGCACATGGATACGGAAAGCAAACAAACTTAGATGAATATAAAGTCCAAAATCGTGGTGGTTCAGGAATTCTTACAATGAATGTTACTGATAAGACAGGTCCACTCATAGCTGCAAAAGTCGTGACAGATGAAATTGAAGAAATGGTAGCAATGTCAAAGAAAAGTCAGGTCATCCGAGTTGATTTAAAAGAAATTCCTACTCTTGGGCGTTCGACTCAAGGCGTACGTGTTATGAAATTGCGAGATGGGGATTCTCTTGCTAGCTTGGTTTGTCTCTAATCATCTAGAGCAAGAATTGATTTTGACAAGACTATAGAGACACGTCGGTGTCGGAATAGGAAGTTTTTTAGCAAGAAAACTTCCGAGTCTTGGAGGGAGCTATTTGATTTCCTCAGAGTTTCCACAGAATGCATAATCTAACTGTGATATAATATCCCCATGTTCTCGGACCCTCAAAAAAATATTGCAGAACTTGGAATAGATAATGGAATGAAAGTTGTCGACCTTGGAGCGGGTTCTGGTTTCTATACTCTCGAAGCTGCAAAAAAAGTTGGGCCTTCTGGTAGAGTGTATTCTGTTGAAGTTCAACAAGATTTACTAAGTAAAATAAAAAATAATGCAGCCCTTGCCGGACTTCATAATATTGAAATCGTATGGGGGAATATCGAAAAGCTTGGTGGTACAAAACTTCGAGAAGCCATTGCGGATCGAATAATTCTTTCAAATACACTTTTTATGGTTGCTGAGGAAGATCGTGATAATCTAGCTTTGGAGACCAAAAGACTTTTAAAATCAGGAGGGAAGTTGATGGTTATAGAATGGATGGCTGGTAGTCCTTTAAGCCCAAAGACTCTTGTTCCCCAAATGCTAGCAGAAGGAATTTTCCAAAAGATTGGTTTAAAAATTGAGAAAACATTTACAGCTGGGGACCATCATTACGGTATTATTTTTAAAAAATTATGACTAAATTTCAGATTTCACTAACAGCTATTTTTATTATTTTTATCATTGCTGGTGTTACTGTCTTCGCTACATATAAGAGTAAAGATTCAAGTGATACACTTCCAACTATAAATGTGTGGGGAACTTTCCCAGCATCAGTCTTTAATGATTTTGTACAAAAACTCAATCTCACACGAGCAACTACACTAAATATAAATTATACAGAAATAAATCCAGCAAATTTCAGGAAACAGTTTATAGATGAACTTGCTCGGGGTAAGGGTCCTGACGCTATACTTGTATCACAACAAGATATCATCGGTTATTATGATAAAATAATTCAAATTCCCGATAAAGTTTTCACAAAGAGAGATTTTCAAAACTCGTTTACGCCTCAAGCAAATCTTTATCTCACTGCAGATGGATCGTTGGCTTTTCCACTTATCGTAGATCCACTCGTAATGTATTGGAATAGAACGATGTTTACAAACGCGGGTATAGCAAAGTACCCAGTATATTGGGATGAATTTTCTACAATAACTCAGAAACTTACTCTTAAAGATGATAATTCAAATATTAGGAGAAGCGCTATAGCAATGGGAGAATTTAATAATATAAATCATGCGAGAGAAATCTTCGGAGCGTTACTTTTGCAATCTGGAAACCCCGTAACTTTCTATTCTGATCAAGGACTTCAAAGTGGATTGGGAGATAGTAGTTATGCTGGTACACAAACTTCTTCTCCCGCTTTAAACTTCTTTACTCAATTTTCAAATCCACGTGACTATAGATATTCATGGAATCGTTCACTCCCAAACTCGAAAAGTAGTTTTCTTTCAGGGACCTTAGGTACATACTTTGGTTATACATCAGAAGTTGCAGATATTAAAGCAAAAAATCCAAACCTCGACTTTGATGTGGCTCCCCTACCACAAGCTAGGACAGGTAAACTTCGTGTGACCTATGGAAATATGTATGGATTATCTATGGTTAGGAGTACTACAAATCAAAATGCAACTTTTGCAGTTATGCAAATACTCACAGCACCTGATGCCCAAGCTCTTCTTAGTTCAATCACCTACTTACCTTCTGTGAGAAGAGAAGCTATTGCTACTGGTTCAACGGATCCTTATATGGCAGTTTTTCTTGATGCATCGCTTATTTCAAAAGGGTGGCTTGATACTAGCGTAGAACGATCGAATCAGATTTTCACGAATCTTGCTGAATCAATCACCAGTGGTAAATCAGATGTTTTTTCAGCTCTAAAGCAAGCGGATGATGAACTTAATCTTTCATTAAAAAGTCAATGATTAAAAAAGCATTTATTATATTTCTAATAGCTTCTTCAATAACTCCGCATTTTTCTATGGCCGCTGCTCTAGATTATTCTGGATTTGTGAAGTGTGATGGAGTAAAGGCTCCAGTAGCTGATGAACCAAAGAGACAAACGGAATGCGATTTCAATGCTTTACTCGATACTATCAAACTTGCTATCAACTGGCTTTTTGTTATCACTATTCCAATAGTGACGGTACTTTTTGCATATGCTGGATTTCTCTATATGACTGGCTCACAAGGGAATATAAAAACAGCAAAAAGCATCTTCACATCTGCTGCAACAGGGTTTATAATTATGCTCATAGCTTGGTTTGCGGTGATAACCGTTATTAATTGGTTTATAACTGATACTTCCAAAGCAGTAGTAAATACATTCGTCGATACTAAAAAATAAATGAAAAAAGAAATTAAAAATAAAATACTTACTGGTCTCGGGATCTTTTTAATTACTTTTTCTTTTAATACTGCTTTTGCCGACGGCCCTGCGATAGCCCCTCCATCTGCCCCGAAGTCTAGTGTAAAACTAGACAATCCTATAAAAGCAAATAATATCCAAGATTTACTATTTTCTGTAGTTGATATACTTATATTTATTGGTGCTATAGTTGCTGTTTTTGTCTTTATTTGGGTAGGTTTTCAACTTATTATGGCGCAAGGCAACGAGTCAGCCCTTAAGGAAGCTAAGGGGTATTTTCTCTCTGCAGTTATAGGAACTGCTATACTTATTAGTTCAAAACTGATCGTTGTAGTCATTAAAAACACATTGATTAGTTCAGGAGTAGTGGATCAAAGTCAGTTTACTCAGCAAAAATAACATTAATTTATGAAAAATATATATAAAAAAATAGGGCTCGGACTACTTACATTGACACCTGCTATCACTTTTGCACAGGAAAATAAAACTTTAAAAGATATTGCAGGACTTGTAATCGATTATTTAAATATTGGTCTAACTCTACTTATCGGACTTGCGGTTGTCATATTTGTTTGGAATGTCGTCAAGTATTTTTTCTTTGCAGAACAAGACCATGCCAAAGCGGGTATGTATGTTCTTTATAGTATTATTGGATTCTTTGTTATCCTTTCCTTTTGGGGGATCGTAGCTCTCGTGAGAAATTCACTTCATCTAGATGATAGAAAACCTGATACAATGTTTACATCGGGTGCTAATATGGCTGGGTCAAATACATTCAATGCTACAAGTATAGCCCCTGCTAATAATGGTAATGGTTCAAATACGATTCCTCCCTCTGATAATAGTTCAGAACCACTTCCATCGCCTGGAAATGATTCGGGGCCTCTACCAGTATCTGGAAATAGTTCGAGAATGCTTCCCGTATCTGGAAATGTCTCAAGTCCGTTCGGTATTTAATTATTATATTCATGAAAAAACTTATTATAATAATTCTTCTATTAACACCAGGTTTGGCTCTAGCTCAAATACAGGCGCAGGGGACGATCCAGTATGGAGCCCCTATTGCTCCCCCAGGTCAACAACAATACAACACTCAAGGTGGTAGAGATATCAATAGTCTTGCACAAAAGGCTACAAATATCGGAAACCTTGTTGTTCAGCTTGCTATTTCTCTTGCTGTCGTCTGGATCATTATCAGTGTTGTAAGATATTTAATTGCAGGAGGCGAAGAGGATAGAAAGAAGGGGGGTATGGCTATTCTCTACGGTGTTATAGGACTTTTTGTTATATTGTCGATTTGGGGATTAGTAT
>JAYTYJ010000081.1:0-1683 GCA_043742445.1 Candidatus Tayloriibacteriota bacterium
TATAGAGCAATCTATGGAGCTTTTGAAAGAAATAAAAAAACTTGGTGTAGTAGTGTCGCCTGGAAAAATAGAAGTCATACAAAGAGCAAAGACAAAAACGGCAAAGTTTAAGAAAATAAATGATGAATTATTTGAAATGGTTGTGACTGTAGCAAGTAGTAAACAGACATTTAAAGTTTTTAGCGATTATCAAGATGTTTTTCTCTTTTCGTTGGCAAAAAATAAAAAATTAGAAGGTTGGAATTTTGGCTATAAAGATATGGAGGATAAGTAATAAGGTTATTTAAAAAATAGTAAAGAAAAAACCAGCGACCGGAGTTGCTGGTGAAGTTCTCTTCGCCCGATGCGTTAGGAGAACGAGGAGATACAGAGGATACACAATATAACAGTAAGTTCATTCTAAACTAAATGAGAGAGAAAAGCAAAATTCGTGTCCTTGCCTGTTACTTTTGACACTTTCATGCTATACTTACTCTTTTGTAAGAGTGTGGTATAATCATCACATGAAATTTATACACACTTTCTTCAATAAGAAGAAATATTTAGAAGACACTTCATCCTCAACAGGTATTTTATTCTTATTGTTTGCGTCCATACTGTCAGTATGTCTTTATGGTCTTGTGGGCATAGGTCTCTATCTAAATGCACTTGGCTTTATTAGTCCAAAAGATGCATATCTTTTGTACTCAGATAAACTCGTTCAGTATTTTCCTTCTAATTTAGTTTTGTCGTTTAAAGATGGTTATATGCATAAAAATATAAGTGGCGTTCTTAGTTATCCACCATCTCCTGAAATGAGTAGTATTTTTCTTACAGGTAGACATGCTCAGAAAGAGTATTTTTTGCAGATTGATGATACTAAAACTGCTACAGTTGAAAATTACTTTGATTCTAAAGCTGTGGTGTTCATGGGTAATGACGGAATTATTGGAGAAAAATATAACGGTGTCATACAGATTGTACCTACGAGTAAGTTTGGAAATAGAGATATTGATCAATCAAAGATTAAGTTTATATTTCTTGCTATGTCTGCATATGTGTATAAAGTCTTGGCATTTGCTTTACTTTTTATTTTTGTTATTGCGATATTCTCTATTTTTATCAGTATCCTTACTCTCAATCTATTGATAGCACTTGTAGTTAAATTTACTCGCATTATTAAAAAAGTAATCTCATACAAAGAGACGCTCAAATTTACTAATTACGCTGCTGTCCCCGCATTGCTTATATCAGGTGCTCTTGACATGGTAGTTCATATAGCGTTTGCATATTTTATTATCATTTTTGCAACACTCTTTTTTGTTTTTCAAGTAAAAAGTAAAAAGTAAATACTGCTCGAAAATATATTTCTCTTCAGTAGATCTGCTATACTGCTTACATGCCCGATAAATACTCCGCAGTGTGGATTTCTCACTCCTCAATGGGCGACTTTCTCAAATGTCCTCGTCTTTATTATCTTCACAATGTTTACAAAGACCCAGTGACCAAGAATAAACTTGCCATTGTCACTCCTCACATGTCTCTTGGTATCGCTGTCCACGCCGTGTTAGAAGGACTCGCTGAGTTTTCCTCCGAAACGAGAATGGAGAGAGACCTTCTTCTTACTTATGAAAAAGAATGGGAAAAAGTTACAGGTAAGCGCGGAGGATTTTTAACTAAAGAAGATGAAGAGCTTTTTAAAGC
>JAYTYJ010000082.1:0-2354 GCA_043742445.1 Candidatus Tayloriibacteriota bacterium
CCTCACGGTGGTAAGCCGCATGTGTGCAATCAATGGCACAAGGCAGTCGGTGACCCCATTTCGTTCACGATGGGTAAAGAAGTCACTGATGTAACGCGGTTTCAAAGTGTGCTACGGGCTACTGCCGTCATGTGCCTCACTCAAAGTGATGCATACAACGACATGAAAGCTCAAATCTTCCCTTGATTGGGGACCAACAACAAAGGCGTCCTTGTGGAGCCTTTTTCTTTTTAGGCATAGAAAAGTCTATTAGAAAGTAATAAAAATTGTCGTCTGCATCATCGCACTTTTTTAACCATTTTTTTTTATATCTATCGAGAAAGAGATATGGTAAAATTAAATGTATATGCTCTCATTTTTTGATCCAACTAGTTTAGTAGAAACTCTTAAAATTATAGGCTATTTAGGCATAGCAGCTATTGTCTTTGCCGAGTCGGGCCTCTTTTTTGGCTTCTTTCTCCCCGGAGATTCACTCCTTTTTACTGCGGGAATACTTGCCGGTGATCATATTTTTAATTTTCCGCTACTTGTTCTCCTCATTGCCATCTCTGCAATCGTTGGTGATAATGTTGGATACTGGTTTGGAAAATATCTAGGTCATAAATTGGAGGGGAGAAAAAAGTCTCTCTTCTTTAGACCTGAACATCTAAAAAGTGCTGAACTATTTTATGAAAAGTATGGTCCGAGAGCGATTGTCATTGCACGTTTTGTTCCTATCGCAAGGACTTTTGTGCCGATAGTCGCTGGTATGGCCCGCATGAATTATCATAGATTTTTTGTCTACAATGTCCTCGGAGCTCTTCTTTGGGGTGCGGGACTGACAAGTCTTGGTTTTTTACTTGGGAAGAGATTTCCAAATATAGAAAATTATCTCTTTCCTATCGCTTGCGCTATTATCGCTGTATCATTCTTGCCGGTAGTTATTGAAGTTATCAAAAACAAAGTAAAGAAACACTAGTCTTTAATACGTCAGAGTAAGAGTGTTTTCTTCTTTAGTTCATGACCACCCTGGGGTTAGCTTTGGTTATTATCCAGCAAAAAAAACTGCAAGTCTTAATCCTATTGAAGCACTTTGCTATGAGTAAAGTAATGAATGTGTATAGCTTTATTATACTTCATGCTAAATATGTATATACTCTAATCATATGTATACGCTCTATATGTTCTCAGACTGGATTTCTTGGGCAGCGGCATTCTTTATTATTTACAAATTAGTATCATTATCAAAAAGACTTAGCATAATTGAGGATAAAATTGAATTAAATAAGAGAGGGGTTGTTGCTCAAAGTCTAAATGCCGAGCCTCTACACCCATTAGAACAAGTAAGTAATGGAAAAGTGTCACCATTAAATGATACTCCTAGGTCTGTGGTTGCGGATAAAGTATATAGTGACCCTGCAAGCATCTTCATTTCCTGGTATAAAAAAGACTGGATGCTCAAAACGGGGGCACTTTTACTCCTCCTTGGTATTGGATGGTTTGTCACATACGCATTTATGGAGAACTGGGTTGGTCCAGTCGGAAGGATAACGCTTGGCTTTATGCTTGGGCTCGCGCTCCTCTCTTATGGATGGAAAAAGATGTACGACACTGAGTTCTTAAACAGGGCAGCTGTATTCTTCATCGTCGGATCTTCGGTAGTTATACTCACGGCATATGTTGCTCGATCGGTCTACGATATGTTCAGTGCTGTCATTGTGATTGGAATTATATTTGTTGTGAGTGCCTTCGTTTCGCTTGCGGCAGTCAGATTCTTACCAAATCTTGCGTACGCAGGGCTTCTTATGGGGTCTGTAGCACCACTTTTGTCTAGCTCTTCTGAAAACAACTACATACTATTATTTTCCTACTTAGCTGTTGTTATTTTAGGCTCACATATTATTGTGCATCTTACTGGTAAAAGAGGAATCATCTTTGCTGGTCTCGTTATCGTTTCTCTCTATAGTCTTCCTTACATGAATAGTTCTCTTAATTCTCCCACCTGTCGTTATGTAAATAATCCCAATGATCAACATGCATCGTATAATTCAAATTATGTTTGTGAGCCGCTCGTTTCAAGTATCGATTATGGCGAGTTGCTTATCATTTCTTATGGCTTCTCTGTAATATTTTTCTTAGCATCAATAATTGGAATACTAAAAAATAGCAAAATGAATCAGTACGCTACTACAAAGTCCGATGTCTTGACTGGCCTTCTTACAGCTTTCTATCTTATTGCTTGGGTATTTCGAGCTGCACCTAAAGAATATCAAGCAATGATATTGATAGCTTGGATGATGGTCTTTGTCGTAGGAGCATACTTGCTCTTTATAAGAATTAAACGAAGAGAAGCCTTTTACACATATGCATTTGTT
>JAYTYJ010000083.1:0-2043 GCA_043742445.1 Candidatus Tayloriibacteriota bacterium
CTAGAGCACCATGCTTTGAAAATTTGATAACTACTCCAGACACCTTGTCTCCTTTTTTGTATCTCTCTCCTGCGCTTGTCCATGGGTTGCTTGTAAGTGCTTTTATTGAAAGTGAAATTTTACCATCTTTTAGATCTATTACTTTTGCTTTGATTTTTTCCCCAACTTTGAAGATAGTCCGTGGGTTTTCAATAAGTGACCAAGATATTTCGGAAATATGAACCAATCCTTCCACCTTGTCTTCAAGTTTTACAAATATTCCAAACTCTACAACTCCAGATACGATACCACCTACTTCATCACCGACTGAGTATCTCTGAGTCGGTGCTTTAGCAGAAACTCCGGCAGTAAATGATCTCGTAGATGTAGAAGTTGAGGAAGAGTTAGCCCCGATTGCAGATTTCTCAGTAAATATTAGCTTACCTTCTTTCGGAATTGCAGAAATAATAACTAGGTCAAGTTTTTTGCCGACAAGTTTCTTTAATTCTTTTACTATTTTGTCTTTGTCACCATCTTCGACTTTTGGATAATTTTCTTTTGAAAGCTGAGATGAAGGTAAGAAACCTTGAATGCCTTGCCATTCAACAATCAAACCACCTCTATTTGCTTCTTTTACAGCAAGTGAAAGTGAAGTTTTTGTTTTAATATGTTCTTCCGCGTCTGCCCACACAAGTGCTTGGCGGGCTTCTTTAAGAGAAAGCTCAATATATCCATTTTCATTTTCAATCTCTGTGACCTTTGCCGTTACAGAGTCACCAATGTTAAGCTTGCGGATAACATCTTTGGCTTGCATGAATTCATAACCATAAATTATCCCAGTCCCAAATGGTTTTACGTCAACGAACACACCGGTCTTCTCTATTGCGAGTACTGTCCCTTCTACAACATCTTCTAATCTTAGGACTTTGGACTCTATACTTGTTGCAGAATCCATAAGTGGATTCACTAAAATTTCTCTTGGTTCAATATATTTTTTTGCCATAATTATTTTTACTTAAATAAATTTTAATTAAAAATGCCTCGAAATTAATCTTGGCTTACAAATTAAGATTCTTCTTTCCAGAGTACATTTTTAGAAGAGGTTACTTATATGTATTCCTAATAATTTTATTTATGATATAATCATAGCATAAATAAATTATGATAGCAACATACCACGGAGAATTATTTGTCAAATTACAAACAGGCGATGTTACAATTGCTATAAATCCTATTGGTAAAGATTCGGGTAAGAAAGTTACACGTTTTGGCTCAGACATTTGTCTTGTTACTACCAACCTGCCTATTTGCATAGGCTCAGACCAGGTAGAGCACTCCGGTAAAGTTCCATTTATAATATCGGGTCCAGGTGAGTATGAAGCTAAGGGAATATCTTTTAGGGGAATACAGAGCAAGTTTCTAGACAATGGGGAAGAAAAAATAAACACTATCTACACATTTCTTTTTGACGGAATAAAGGTTTGTGTGATTGGAGCGGTAAATGAAAAACTAGAAGCCGATGCAAGAGATGCAATCTCTAGCTGTGATGTATTGTTTGTGCCAGTACTTGAAAACAGTAAGGATGGAGGATACAAATATTTAAGTGCTAAAGATTCTGTTACTGTCTCTAACAATTTAGATGCAAAAATAATTATTCCAATAGGTTATGATGACAAAACTTTACCTATTTTCTTAAAAGAAAGTGGTGCAGTTGGAACAATGCCAATAGAAAAACTTACTATTAAGAAAAAAGACTTGGTTGGCAAAGAGGGGGTTGTTATTACTTTAGAAGAGATATAAAAACTAGTTAGCCAAATTGTAAAAATTTGTTGATATAGCTTCTTGGTATTCCATGCCGACATAGAATGACAATGCGGGTATTACTCCAAAACAAACAATTATTGCTAATAACTTTGAGTACCAGGTAATTTTGTTAAATTTTAATTTCATATGTTTTTAAGTATAATTGCATTCTCTAAATAGTTCAAGTGTTTTTATGTGGATAATTAGTTTTGTGCTAAACTAGATAAATGGAAGAAAATTTATTTGAAGAAAATGGAAAAG
>JAYTYJ010000084.1:0-2520 GCA_043742445.1 Candidatus Tayloriibacteriota bacterium
TAAAAATAGAATGAGTCAAGGGGCTAGGGAATTCAGTCGCATTGACGCTGCAGCTAAGATTGCAGAAGTTATACTTGAAATTGCCTTGAAACACGAATAGCACATATGGTAGTATAACAGTATACGTTAATTATTAGTTAAATATAAAAAATATGCAACCAGAACAAAGTGGAATAAGGACATGGCAGTGGGTAGTAACGGTGATTGTTATTATCGTTTTGATTTTACTTGGATATTATATGTTTAAAGGAAGTAGTACAGCTCCTGTAGTAATGGATACTCCTACGGATAACGCAATGACTGCGATGAGCACGAAAGATGCAAATAGAGTTGTCGTTACAGATCAATTCCCAGGAAATATTGTATACCTTTCATCAGTTCAGCTTAGTGATCCAGGTTTCGTAGTTGTAAAGAATGACAAGTCTGGAACACCAGGAGACGTTCTAGGTTCACAGTATTTCAACAAGGGAATCAATCCAGGAAAGGTCACTCTTACAAAATCAACAACAGAGGGATTACTTTATTACGCAGTGATATATGCAGATACTGATGGAAATAAAGTATTTGATGCAGCTAAGGACATGCCGGTCAAGGACAGTGCTGGAAATGTTATAATGAAGACATTCCACGCTAGTTCAACAATAACAGAACAAAAAGGGTAGTAAAATTTATCAAAAAAGATGAGAAAGTACCTTAACCGGTGCTTTTTTGTTATAATAAAGTACAATGAAAAGCGATAAGGTAATAACAAGATTTCCACCTAGCCCTACAGGTTTCTTGCATGTAGGCCGAGCGAGAACCGCTCTTTTTAATTATCTTTTTGCAAAAAAAAATAAAGGGGAAATGATATTCCGCTTAGAAGATACAGACCTCGTTCGCTCAAAAGTTGAGTTCGAGGAAGTGATGAAAGATAGTCTGCTTTGGTTAGGTTTGAATTGGGATAATAAAGTTATTGAAAAACAGACTAATCGTATAGATATATACAGAAAATATCTTCTCAATCTTATAAAAGAAGATAAAGCTTATCTCTCAAAAGAAAAAATCGAAGAGGGGGAAAAAACTGGTCAAGAAAACGAAGTTGTTCGTTTTCGAAATCCCAATGTTAAACTTACGTTTAAGGATCTAATACGTGGAGATATAACAATAGACACTACAGATCTGGAAGATTTTATTATCGCTAGAAATATTAATGAACCTTTATATCATCTAGCTGTAGTAATCGATGACTTTGAAATGGGTATTACCCACATAATTCGTGGTGATGACGGTATTTCTAATACTCCAAGACAAATACTCCTCCAGCAGGCAATAGGCGCGCCACAGCCAATATACGCCCATTTACCACTCATTCTAGGCCCAGATAGAGCAAAATTATCAGGTCGAAAAGGTGCAGCCAGTATCACTGATCTACGTAAATTAGGCTATTCACCAGAAGCACTCATAAACTTCCTAGCTTTACTCGGTTGGAATCCTGGAACAGAACAAGAATTATTTTCTTTAGACGAACTTATCGATGCTTTTGATTTAAATAAAGTACAGAAAGCCGGTGCAATCTTTAATATCGAAAAACTAAATTGGTTTAACAAACAATATATCTCAAAAATGTCTCTAGAGACATTTGCTCTGGCAGCAAAGGATTTCCTACCAAAAGATCTGTCACCAAAACTTCTTCCCCTTATAAAAGAAAAAATAAATTATTTTGGTGAAATTCAAGCCACTCTCGATAGTGAACTTTCATTTATAGGGCCACTTCAAATATACCAAAAAGAATCTCTTAAATGGAAACAGGAACCTGACTTAATAAACACAAAAAATTATTTAAAAAAAATTATTGAAGTTCTTTCAAACGTATCCGACTTTTCAAAAGAATCAGTAAAATCTTCAGTATGGCCTCTTGCAGAAGAAAAAGGGAAGGGAAATATTCTCTGGCCAATGCGCTTCGCTCTTTCTGGTAAAGAAAAATCGCCGGATCCTTTTATTATTTCAGAAATTCTTGGCAAAGAAGAGACGCTACGACGTTTAAACTTTGCTTATGAACTACTTTAAAAAAACATCCATATTTCTTTTGATTGTGATAATACTCTTAGCTCACATAGCTAGAGCTCAAAGTGTTGATGATCTAAAAAACAAGATCAATGATAAAAATGACGCTATCACAAGACTCCAGGATGAAATTACGCAATATCAAAAAGAGATCGACGAGATAGGTAAACAAAAAGACTCACTCAGTAATACTATTAAGTCACTTGATATTTCTAAGAAGAAATTAGAAGTCGCAACAAAAATTACACAGAATAAAATCGATGAAAAAAATCTAGAGATCAAGGAGTTATCATTACAAATTGGAGATAAAAGTGAGAGGATTACTACGAGTAAACACGTTATTTCAAAATCCTTTGCAAATATTTATGAAGAGAATGAAAATTCAGATATAGAAAATATCTTGGCTCAAAAATCTTTTTCTGATATCTGGAAAAGTAATGACGAATTAGTAACTCTACAAAAAGGTATGCAGTTGAA
>JAYTYJ010000085.1:0-5083 GCA_043742445.1 Candidatus Tayloriibacteriota bacterium
CGTGCCTTTTCAAGCTCAATCCGCTTTAATACCTGAGCTGTAGCGGCCACGGCAAGTCCTTTGGGAATAAGAAGATTTTGAGCAAATCCTTCACTAATATCTTTCACATCGTATCTCTTCCCCACTTTCGCAATATCTTTCAATAGTATTATTTTCATATATTTATTTATCTAAGATTTCTATAGCTTTATTTAATTGGGCATCGACTTTATTTTCAATACCTTTCTGATCAACTGGCACGACATAGTCTGGATTCAGACCGTCGTGAGAGAGATTATGACCACTTGGAGTAAGCCATCGAGCAATTGTGACCTTTAGAGATGTACCGGCTGTAATATCAACAAGTTCTTGTACTGATCCTTTTCCAAATGTCTTTAATCCTACAAGCTTTGCGACCCCCTGTTCTTGTAATGCACCTGCCAAAATTTCTGCAGCTGATGCCGAGCCACCATCGACAAGCACAACTACTTTATAGTTATTGTTTCCGAAGTATTTATTTAATACATCATAACCTTTACTTCTAAGGACTTTATTCTCACCCTTACCACCAAAGTCTTCAGTGACTATCACCTTCCCTGTTGGTAAAAACCAACTTCCAATATCCCACGCCGCATCGAGATAACCACCTGGATTGCCTCTAAGATCAATTATGAGTTTGCTTTTCCCTGACAAAAGGAATGTTTTCAAGGCACCTCTAAAAAGCTCTGGGGATTGTGCTGTAAAAGTGAAAAGTCTGATAATAAAAATGTCAGCTTTTGTATCTGTCTCAATCGTCGGAATATCTATAACACCCCTAGTAATCGATTTTTCTAAAGGCTCACTACTTCCCTCTCTGATAAAAGTAATTTTGACTTTTGTACCACTAGCTCCTCTGATAAGTTTTACAGCTTGTTCAACACTTAGATCAGAAACAATTTTCCCATCTATCTTTATAACCTTATCTCCTGATTTCACCCCCGCTTTATCTGCTGGGCTATTTTTAAGTGGTGTGACAACAGTTAAGATTTTATCCTTTATGGCGATTTCCATTCCTACACCTTCAAAGTTCCCTGCTATATCTCCTTGAAATAACTTATTTTCTTCAGGTGGAAAAAACACAGTGTAAGGGTCGCCTTGTGAACTAGCTAGACCTTGGATAGCACCCCAAATCCTCTTTTGTGTATCTGTTGTTGTTGCCTCTACATATTTATCGCTTAAGATACTCCACACCTTCCAAAAAGGTTCCAGCTGAGCATTACTTATATTCACACCAGTCGGAGCGAGTTGAAGAAGAGCTTTATTTTTACCTTTTTCTTCTCCATATGCACTTCCTATCAAAAAAATAATAATAACAATAGCTAGTCCTGCGATAGAGTAGGAGATTTTTGAGATATTTTCTTTATTCATAAATGTAAATGCATTATCTCAAACAATTTGATTTCAGACAATATGAAAGCTATACTACAACACATGGTTATACGCATACACAACACACTCACAAGCCGAAAGGACGAATTTATACCCCTAGAGAAAGGTAAAGTAGGAATATACAATTGTGGGCCGACAGTCTACGATGTATCACATATAGGTAATTTTAGAACCAACATCCTATATGATATCGCAAGAAGAGTCTTTGAATACAATGGCTATTTTGTAAATCAAGTAATGAATACTACCGATATCGATGATAAAACTATTAAAAAAAGTCAGGAAAAAGGAATTCGCCTTGAGGAATTAACTCGACATTATGAAACTCTTTTTATTGCTGATCTTCATGCTTTAAACGTCTTATCACCCCACAGGCTCTTAAGAGCGACGGATTATATAAAAGAAATGATTTCTATGATTTCTGCTCTTTTAGAAAAAGGTATTGCCTATCCTACAAGAGATGGTATCTACTATAGTATCGGTCTTTTCAAAAACTATGGAAAATTAGCTAAAATTAAAATAGATCCGACAGACACAACTACATTACGTGAGAGAATTTCAAACGATGAATACGAAAAAGAAAATCCGCGAGATTTTGCCTTATGGAAATTTTATTCAAACGAGGATGGTGAAGTCTTCTATGATGCACCTTTTGGTAAAGGTCGCCCTGGTTGGCATATCGAATGTTCAGCAATGGCAATCGATGCCCTAGGACCGACTATCGATATTCATATCGGTGGTGCTGATCTGATTTTTCCACATCACACAAATGAAATAGCCCAATCTGAAGCGGTAACAGATAGAATTTTCGTAAGATACTGGATTCACGGCGGTTTTATGAATGTAAATGACGATAAAATGTCTAAATCAAAAGGAAACTTCTTGAAATTGGCTGATCTTGAGAAAGTAGGTATTTCACCTCTAGCCTACCGATACTGGCTTTTGACTTCACACTATCGTTCACAAGTAAACTTTACTATTGATGCAGTTAAAGCGGCACAAACAGCATATATTCGCTTCGTTGAGGCTTTTATAAGACTAGGCGAGGTCGAACATGAACATATTCATGTTGGTATGAAAAATTACGAAGAGGAGTTTTTAGATAAAATTAATGATGATTTTAATATGCCAGAAGCTTTAGCTCTAGCCTGGGAACTTATTAAGGATCATTCGGTTGAGGCACAAAAGAAGCGCAAACTACTTTTAGATTTTGATAAAGTCTTTGGATTGGGACTTAAGATTGTAGATACAATTAAAAAGGAAATCCCCCTAGAAATTACTACACTTGCTGAGGCTAGAGAGATTGCACGAAAAGATAAGGATTTTGAACAAGCTGATGCTTTAAGGATGGAAATCGAGAGCAGAGGATTTGATATAAAAGATAAAGAAAAGGGATTTGAATTGTCGAAAAAAAACTAGGTTCATAGACCTTAAAATTCAGAAAAACCCCGAACCTTCAGTCATATACTTTTGTCATAAATCAAATTCCTGCGAAAAGTCCGCAGAAATTTAATAGTACAGAAATATATGGACATTCTCCCCTTAAAAAATCCAGACATTTACAAAATTTTAGGACTCAATGAGTCTGAAAAGAAAATTTTGATTTGTATTTCTAAATAGAAAAAGGGCGGACTGGAAATCAAATTTACCTGAAATCATACGTCAGATAAAAAATATTTCATCCAGATCATAGATATCGATGTTAACAGCTTATACACCTATTGTGCCCTTTTTTATTTTCCATACCAATTCCTCACTATGATACAATGTAGCCATGTCGAGCAATCCCACTTCATCTCCCTATTTTAAAGCAAAAGATTTAAGAATTCCACCTCAAAGTCTGGATGCTGAAAAAGCCCTACTTGGATCTATAATGATTCGTCCTGAGGTCATGCATGATGTGACTGATATTATAAACGAAAGAACCTTTTATTCTGATCGGCATAAATTAATCTGGTCGACTATGATGGAACTTTTTAATAAGAGTACACCAATCGATATTCTTTCACTTTCTGCACGACTTAAAGATAAAGAATCCCTCGAACAGGCTGGGGCTATGGCATATCTCACTGAACTAGTTCATGGAGTACCATCTTCTACAAATGCAAAACATTATGCAGAGATTATTCAGAAGAAACATATTATGCGTGACCTCATCAATGCATCAGAGTTTGTCGGTAACCTTGGTTTTGACGAAGAAATGGATATTGAAGAAACCTTAGACAAAGCAGAAAAGAAGATTTTTGAAGTCACAAATTTTACCGGGACACATAAATTCGTGGCCTTAAAAGATACATTAGTTGAAGCTTGGGAAAGAATCGATAAACTTCACACCACAAAGGATGAACTTAGAGGAATTCCTACTGGTTTCCATGCTATAGACAATAAACTGGCCGGACTTCAAAAGTCAGATCTTATTATTTTGGCAGCTCGGCCTTCGATGGGTAAAACTTCTCTAGCACTAGACATTGCCCGCATGGCAGCTATAAAACACAATGTTCCTGTGGGAATCTTTTCACTTGAAATGAGTTCACAACAACTCGTCGACCGCATGCTTGCTGCAGAATCTCAAGTCGATTCTTGGAAAATCCGCACCGGTCAAAATCTTAATGTTGAAAATGACTTTAAGGCTATAAGAGACGCCATGGATCGTCTCTCAACTGCTCCTATTTATATTGATGATCAACCTGCAAATAATATTTTAAAGATGAAAGCAGTTGCTAGACGCTTAAAGAGTGAGAAAGGTTTAGGATTGATCGTTGTCGACTATCTCCAGCTTATGGTCCCAACACAAAGCAGAAATTCAGATAACATGGTTCAACAAGTAACTGAAATTTCTCGATCCTTGAAACAGCTAGCTCGAGAACTAGAAGTTCCTGTACTTGCTCTCTCACAGCTTTCTCGAGCTGTTGAACAGCGCGGTGGTGAACCTCGCCTTTCTGACCTTCGAGACTCAGGATCTATTGAGCAGGATGCGGATGTTGTTATGTTTATACATCGAGAAGATAAAATAAATAAAGATCCAGGATCAGCACGACCAAATATTGCAAAAATTATGATTGAAAAGCATCGAAATGGTCCGACAGGTTTCGCTGAACTTTATTTCGATGATAAGAAAACATCTTTTATGAGTATTGATAAAAGTGACTTCGGAGAATTCGACAAAGGCAATGGATCCGATTTCTAAACTAACAGAATACTTTCGAGAATTTCCTGGTATCGGTCCGCGACAAGCGCGACGTTTCGTCTATTTCCTTTTAACACGACAATCTTCATATCTCGAAGAAATCGCTCGACTTATTTTAAGTATAAAGCAAAATATCAAAATCTGTAACTTATGTTTCAGATTTCATCAAAATAGTGATAGTAATATTTGTCCTATTTGCGTAGATATGAATAGGGATCATTCACAACTTATGATTGTCAGCCGAGATGTAGACTTTGAGGCTATAGAGAAAAGTAAATTCTATTCAGGACTTTATTTTATCCTAGGCGGGACTATTCCGATTTTAGACAAAGAACCGGAGAAAAGAGTCAGATTGAATGAATTATTTAATAGAATAAAAAAAAGTCAATTTAAAGAAATAATCCTTTCACTGAATGCAAATGCTGAAGGAGAACATACAGCAGATTTTATCCGGAACAATAAACTGGTGAAACACCGGAGCACGCTGCC
>JAYTYJ010000086.1:0-14986 GCA_043742445.1 Candidatus Tayloriibacteriota bacterium
GTATAAAGACGATCGCTGTCAAAAATCCAGAAGAAAGTAAAAAAATAATTAGAGACATACTTTTAGATTATAAAAAAATAAAATGATCAAACCTTTTGCAGAAAGAACCCATACAAAAATGAAAGACGTGCTTATGAATCCAAATTCACCAGCACCTGAGATCCACTATTATATGATTCGTGGTGGAATCCATAAAAAAAATATAACCGTATGGGAAACTGGGACGGTTGGCGGAGAATATATAAAAGCTTATGGACATTATCACATAGGAAATCTAGAGGAAGACTACAATATCATTTCTGGTGAAGGTATTATTCTTATGCAAAGCCCTATTATAAATGATAGTGTCGAAGATTTTACAGCTATTTTTGTAAAAGCTGGTGATAAAATTCATATACCTAAAAATACGGGGCACCTTGCTTTAAATACTGGTAAAACATGGCTCGTAACATATGATGACAGTCCTGTTGATTTCGAAGATAGGGATCCTATTAGCTTACCCGGACATGCAGATTATGAGTCAGTGCGTACTATGCGAGGGTTTGCTTATTATGTTATAGAAAAAGATGGTAAGCCTGCTTTTGTCAAAAATCCTACATACAAAAATGTACCCGAAGTTACCTTGATGTGATACAATTATCATTCGTATGACCCCTAAAATGCCCCTCATAAGATTCATAAAAAGAGATACGGGACTTAAAATCCTATTCGTAGCTACCGAGGCAGCACCATTTATCAAAATTGGTGGGCTAGGAGAAGTCATGTACGCCCTACCTCGTGCATTGAGAGAACTCGGCCACGATGCTAGAGTTATAATTCCAAAATACGCTAGTATCACCGGGGACAAATACAAGTTTCAGTATCACGTAGAAGGTTTAGCTATTAATGATAAAAGTGAAAACAGTGAACGTTCAATAATATGTAATGTAAAGATACTTGAACAAGATTCTGGCGAGAGAACAACCAATTATTTCTTAGAAAATCAAGAATACTTTGAGCAGAGAGGTAGTGTTTATGGATACGATGACGATGCAGCTCGTTGGACAGTTCTTTGTCGCGGTACATTAGAATTTATAAAGAAAAATGACTGGATTCCAGATGTTATCGTAGGATCAGATTGGCAAGGAGGACTTATTCCAAATCTTATAAAAACAGAATATGCTAATGATCCAGTTATTTCAAAAATTGCTACTGTCTTCTCGATTCACAATTTACACTATCAAGGAATGTTCGACCATCATCATATAAATGAACTTGATTACGATGACGGACAATCTACGATTCCAACTCTCAGTGATGCCCGTTTACTAAAAACAAATTTTATGCGAAGAGGTATAAGGTACGCTGATGTTATAAACACTGTGTCCCCCACCTATGCTCAAGAAATAATTACTCGCGAATATGGAGAGCTATTAGACACCATCCTCCAAGAACGACGTTCTAGAATTTTCGGTATACTAAACGGTATTGATTATGTTTCAAACAATCCAATATCAAACCCTCATGTAGAATTCAAATATAACCAAAAAAGCCTGAGCGAAAGAGCAAAAAATAAGGTTTTTCTTCAAAAGAAATTCAATTTAGAAGAAAATCTAGATGTTCCAATATTTGCAATTGTCTCACGACTCAGTGAACAGAAAGGTTTAGATCTGCTTGTTGAGACTATCGAACCATTACTGAATAACTACAAATTTCAGTTCATCGTCTTAGGCACTGGTGACTCTAGATTTCTTACACTTTTTGGTGATTTGGATAAAAAGTATGAACAGGTTGCATCTCATTTATCATTTGATCGAGCATTACCTCATAATATTTATGCGGGAGCAGATATCATACTTGTACCATCGCGATTTGAACCATGCGGACTTGTGCAAATGGAAGCTATGCGTTACGGGGCAATACCTCTAGTCAGAAAAACTGGGGGACTTGCAGATAGTGTTGAGCAATATTCACCGATCACAAAGACAGGTACAGGTTTCGTATTTGAAAACTATGATAAATTTGCACTATTTGGAAAAATGGTAGAGGCCATAGAAGCATTTAAATACAAAGATAATTGGAAAGGAATGCAAAAGCGCGCCATGTCCACGAACTTCTCTTGGACGAAATCAGCCAAAGAATACGTTGAACTTTTCAAAAAAGCTATAGCTTTTAATAAAGAATCAAAAGATTAAACTATGCACTGGGCAAATTTTTTACATATCTATCAACCAGCCAATCAACAAAAAAGTATTTTGGATGCAGTGATAGCAGAATGCTATCGTCCACTTTTAATTAATCTTAAAAAAACAAAAGGAGTAAAGATCACCTTAAATATCAACGCTTCTCTTGTAGAACTTTTTCATAAAAATGGATACCAAGATCTCATTGACCTTCTAAAAGAGCTTGGAAAAGATGGAAAAATAGAATTCACCAGTTCTGCTAAATTTCATGCTTTTCTTCCACTACTACCTCGCGATGAAGTGATTCGCCAAATCCAGATGAATGATGAGACAAATAAGTTATACCTCGGAGATGCTTATAACCCTAAAGGTTTCTTTTCTCCGGAAATGGGATTTAGCGATGAACTGCCTTCGATTATAAAAGAATTGGGATATGAATGGATGATACTAGATGAAATTACTGCCTATGGCGAGGTTGGAAAAATAGATTACACAAAACTATATAAAATAAAAGGCACCGAGCTTCACGTTTTTTTTAGAGAAAGAAGAATAAGTAACCTTATCATGGGAGCCATAGTTCGTTCCCCTGAAAGTCTTATTGAGACAATGAAAGACGATCTGAGGTCGAAGCGATACCTTATAACTGGAATGGACGGAGAAACATTTGGGCACCACAGGCCTGGACTTGAAAAAATGCTTTTTGAAATATTTGAGACGAAAGATTTTAAATTGATTGGCATATCAGAACTACTTAATTTATATAAAGAAATTGTAGAAATATCTCCAATAAAATCTACATGGGCTAGTAGTAAGCAAGATATCGAACTTGGCATTCAATTTTTATCATGGAATGATCCAGAAAACATACTTCATACATGGCAGTGGGAACTAATCCATTTAACCTTAAATCACGTGATGTCATTAGATACAAAATCCCCCCATTTTTATGATATTCGAAAAAAAATGGATAGAGCACTCGGTAGCGATCATCTTTGGTGGGCTTCAGCGAAACCATGGTGGAGTGTAGAAATGATAGAGGATGGCTGCTTTAGACTACTAGATACCTTGAGATCAATAGCAGATCTTAAAGAATCTGAACTTGCTGAAGCTAGTAGATTATATGAAAAAATAGTTTCAACCGCTTTTGAATGGCAAAGGACAGGCAAAATACATGAAATGATGCATCAACAAAAGTCTACACTTCGTATCCCTCTTAAAGACAGATCCCTGGTTGTTGGTGGGGTTGACGAAGGAACCTATCATCCCATGTTACAACTCATGGCAAATCTTGAAGAAAAAGCTATAGCAAAAAGAGAGTACGAAAAAGCGATACTCTGGAGAAATGCTGCATATAAGCTTGAAAATAAATTAGATATATACGAGACGATAAATGCCGTAGATCTTTTACGTACAGAAATACCGAATGATGAAATTACAAAGTTAATCGAAGAATATAAAAAACCATACTATAAAATTCGTGGTGGTCAACCTGAACAACGCGGTTCATAGTACAACCTTAATTTGTTTTAATATTTTAAATTATATGAATTATTGTAAAGTATTTGAAAAAAAACCTGTTGCATATTTTTGTGCTGAGTATGCCCTTTTTGATCATACTCCACTCTATGCTGGTGGACTTGGAATCCTTTCAGGAGATTATGTACAAGAAATGATAGATCAAAAATTACCCTCAGTAGCTATAGGACTTTTTTACCACAAAGAACACCAACATGGTTTAGAATTAGATAATGAAAGAAAAACTCCAGAAGAATTAGGCCTTTCTCTTGTAAGAAATAAGGATGGAAGTGTACTTAAAATACCTATAAATTTCCCGAAAAATATTGTCGAGATCCAAGCGTGGACATGGAAGAAGGGGGAGTTGAATCTATATTTACTCGATACACAAATCGAAGAAAATAGTTTGGAGGATAGGATGATTTGCGACACATTATATGTCGAAGATAGGTACCTACGACTACAACAGGAAATAATTCTTGGTACTGGAGGTGTTAAATTATTAAATGCACTTAAAATTACACCGTCGGTATATCACATGAATGAAGGTCACTCTGCTTTTTTATCTTTCGAACTTATAAAAGATTATATAGAAAAACATACAGCCAGTTTCGCAACCGCCTGTAAAGAAGTACGAGAGCAGATAGTATTTACCAATCACACCCTTGTAAGTGCTGGTCAAGAGGTTTTTGACATGAACACTATTAAGTCTATATTTTCAGATGAATTAGCCGACTTAGGATTTGATGAAAAGACAAAAATGTTTTCAATGACGAGACTTGCTTTAACAATGTCATCAAAAGTAAATGCAGTTAGTAAACTCCATGGGAAACTGGCTGCTGAATTATGGGAAAAATACGATACAGAATCTATAACAAATGGAATATATCTCCCACGTTGGGATACGTTAAAATACTACAGTCACAAAGAAAGTAAAAAAAAGTTACTTAAATATATTCAAAATAAATGTGGAGTAAATTTTGATGAAAATACTTTACTACTCGGTTGGGCTAGAAGATTTGTTGAATACAAAAGACCTTTAGCTATCGTAGGGAATGTCGAAAGATTAAAAAAAATCGCATCAGTAGAAGGTAAGAAGATTGTAATAGTCTTTTCAAGTACTATCAATCCTTCATACACTGAAGAAAACTCGTTTTACAAAGAGCTAACTGGACTCATAAAAAATGAACTAGAAGGTATTGTTACTTTCATACCAAATTATGATATAGAGATTTCTAAACTTATGACAGCTGGCTGCGACGTATGGCTCAATACACCAATCGTAGGTTATGAAGCATGCGGGACAAGTGGAATGAAGGCTTGTCTAAATGGCACACTGCCTTTAAGCACAAACGACGGATGGATACATGAAGTCGACATATCTTCAGCTGGATGGATTGTAGAAGATAAAAGTATCACGAATAATCTACTCGATCTCTTAGAGCAAAAAGTTATTCCTGAGTATTACTCTAAGCAAGAAAATTGGAATGAACGAATTAAAAATTCTAGAACTCTTATTCTTGATCAATTTAGTACAGAAAGAATGCTTCATGATTATGTTGAAAAGATGTATCTCCCTATTTCTTCAAAAATTTATCCCTAAACAATCCGATAAGTTTTTCTGTATTTATTTCTCTTTCGCCTAAATCAGAACGAAGTACAATGATTGCGATCGGATATATAGTACCACCTACTTTTTCATTAAAGAGAGACACCATGGTCTCCCTAGCTTCACTTGTCCTTCCTGTTTTACCTCCAATGAATTCATTATAAGAAGAAAATGGATTAATATTTACTAGATGATGTGAACCATGTTCAGTCGTAGTCGCAAAATCTATTTCCTGTGTATTAGAAATTTTTAAGATATCTGGCTCAGATGTGTAGAGATACTTTGCTAAGACAAAAAGATCCTGCACATTTGAAACGTTGAGAGGGCTGAGCCCCGAAGAATCATTGAACTTTGTACTACGCATCCCTATTTCCCCAGCAAAACCGTTCATTTCAGTCATAAATAACGTAGTACTTGTAGACTCGCCAAAAGATTGAGCGAATCCTTCTGCTGCATCATTACTAGAAACCATAAGTAAAAAATGTAGCAATTCGTCAGGAGTATATTGTTCATCTAACATTAAATGTCCTGCATCTCCATACGAATCAAGCATTGATGTTGTTATAGTTATCTTCTTTTTAAAGTCAAAAAGATGGTGGACTACGAGTGCTGTATATAATTTACTAACTGATGCAATAGGAAAAACTTTGCTAGAATTAAAATCTATATAATATTCACCAGTTACAAGGTTAGCAACAAGATAAGACCCAGCAGTAATATAAGGTTTTTGAACTTCCACCTTTGATTTTGACTCTAAGGGTATCACTTTGTCCTGATCGTCAATTAGATTTTTCGGATCTACATCTACTATAGGATATGCTCTAGAAACAGAACCAGGCTCAATTGTTTGGGTCTGGTTTACCACTGGTACAAATTTAGTTTCCTCTAATATTTTTATAAACAATACAGAGACGATAGCAATCGAGCAGAAAAACCAGAGATACTTGGTACGATTCATTACCTACATTATACCGCAAATATAGTACAACAACATCAACGAGTGATAGAAATGATTGGGGTTATTTCCCCTACAGCACCTACAGTAATACGACCATTTATATCCTGAAAAATCGTATATTTTGAATCATAATCAGTATTCGTTGTGAAGTGCGCTCCAGACACAGATGGATCAAATGGTAATGTTGATATATAAGTCGGAGATAGACATGGCGCAATATCTACATCACCAGTTATGCTTGATATATTCTTAGCAACGCTAGACAACGCTACAGCACAATTAAAAATCCCTTTATTCTCTGCCATATTTTGACCTACAGCATTCAATATAGCAGTAACATTACTAACTCTTTGTGAATCTCGCGCTAATTTAAATTGACGTGAAGGATTTATAGCGACAAGAACAACCGCAGCTAGTACAGCAATAATTCCTATGACCACCAATATCTCAATGAGAGTAAAACCTTTATTATATATTCGCTTACTTATTTTTTTATACATTTGATTTATTTTAAATTAATAATAAATTTATTATATAAAATTGAAATGAAATTCTAATAAAATTTTGATAAAAAAGAGATAAAATCCAGCATTCGGATACATAATTTAAAAAAGTATATACGATACTAAATATATTATATGAATATATTTATTCAATAGAGATAACTTCGATCTTATAATCATAAACTTTAATCCTTGCTTGCCTCCTTACTACTATATTTTTATAGTTACCATATGTCTGTATTATCTTAAATCCACTGTCCTCTATAACACTCTCTATTACACAATTAAAATCTTTCACGATAATTGGACTAGAAACCTTATAAAAGTAATCGTGAGCTATATTTACAATAGCCTGATCGATACAACTATATGCATTATAATAGTTCATATATCGATACTCTTTAAGTCTTGTCTGATCAAAAAATAAAGCAATTTCTATAGACTGCATATATGAAAAAGCTAGAAGTAAACTGGTGACAGAAATTATCAGCGTTAGAGCAATAAATCCCTTATTCATGAAAGTTATTGATCAATGACTGATAATCAGAATTGCTAAAACTAGGCTTTTTCGATCTAGTATAAACTACACCCAAGACTGAAGAAAAAACACCCATAATCAATAACGATAATAAACCGATATATAAAATTATCTCTATAAGTGAAAATCCTTTATTCATGTAGTTGTAGTATTGATATTCCACGACTATCTCCAGATGCAAAATATAAGGTACTATTATCACAAGCCATCTTAACTGGTGATTTCTGTAGGGACATTTCAAATATCTTATTTGCCAATGTCGAATCATAAACCTGAAATTCTTTATTCAAAGCATGCGTCAATATAAAGATATTTGACCGTCCAACAGACAAGCCGTAGACTCCACCTGGAATATCTTTTGATACATAATTTGACATAAGGGTAGATGTCGACATAAAGATAAAAACCTCATGATTTGTAATTACGTTAAAACCTCCAACTGTTCTTCCGAGACTAACCTGACCTTTGAAATAATCGATAGTCTTCCCTTCTTGTGTTTGCCATCCGGAAGGTGAAAATGAATCGATAAGGATGGGGTGACTTTTATCACTTACATCTAAAACCCTCATCTGTTTATCGTCAGAACTTGCAAGATATGCCCTATCACCTCTCACATAAATATCATTTATCAATGTATTTGTTTCAAATCGCCCCACGACAACAGGACTGTATATATTTGAGACATTAATTATAAAAAACTCAGCCCCATTCCATTTTACTGTTCCGAGATACACATATCCTTTAGAGTAAAAGATGGATGTTGCAAATGGTGCAGTAGTTGTCGGGGTCGGTAAAGGTAATTTGATTTGTGAAAGCAGTTGTGGCGAGTTTTTCAAATGTACATCAATTATTTGCAACTGATTGACCGTGCTCGCTTGAGCAACAAATACATACGGTCCAGCGACATCTACAGAAGAAAGTCCTGGGCCAGTATTAAGTGAGGATACGATGCTTGGACTTGACGGATTCTTTGTATCTATAATAAAAAAATCTGGCGCCGAAGATAGAGACGAATCAGCCGTCAGATATACAATATAGTTTCTAACTTCGAGGTCAGTACTTAAATTACCTGCGCCAATATCTACACCACCAGAAAAATAATGTGTATTATTTTGATTGAATGTAAGCGCAGGGTTACAGGTATTTCTCCCCCATGACTCTACGTAATTTGATTGAGAAAAAGAAAATAAATTATTTGATAAAATATTAGAATCATTACCGTATGACGAACTATCGAGGCCTATTTTTCTATCTATTTTATAGACCAAATCTCTCATACGCTCCAATTCGCTTAATGACCAAATTTTTAATTTCTGCATTGATAATGAAAGAGTAAATACAGAAAGCGTAAATAGAATAAAAAGAGAAAATGCTATCATTATTTCCATAGTTAAAAATCCTCCATAAATATTATTTAGATAAGTGATTTGTGATCTCATATACAGGTAAAATAATAGAAAGAGCTATAGAGCCAACTATCAAACCCATAAAGACCATAAGGGTAGGTTCTATAAGTGAAGTAGATCTTTTCAAAATATTATCTATGTCTTGTTCAAATATCTTTGTACAGTGACCGAGCATGCTGCCGAGACTACCAGTCCTTTCTCCTAAAGCACACATATCTATAAGTAGTGGTGGAAAATATCTACTATATTTTCTTAGAGAATTAGAAAAGGAAATTCCTTGAATTGACTCATCATAAATATTTCCGAAAACTTTCTTGTAGACAATATTTCTAGAAGATTCTCTTGAAAAGATGATCATATCTGGAAGACCCTTACCAGAAGATAGAAGCATCTCCCCCATTCCACATATTGAAATCATCATATATATCTTTATGTAAGAATGAATATAGGGGACCAAAAGAATACCCGAGTGTAGTTTATATTTCATAAATTTATTTTTCCTAATAATAAATCGTAATAATACAACCAAAAGAATCATGGAGACTCCAAAATAAATCCCATACGAAATAAGAAAATAATATAATTCTTGTACGATACGAGTAATCAAGGGTAATTTGATATCTAGACTTTTCAATAATGGAATTATTTTAGGAAAAATATAAAGAATAAGGAAAAACGTCATTGCAATCGTAGCGATCACAATAAACCCTGGATAAATAAGCGAGCTAATTATTTTCTTTTTCATATCATTCTTTTTTTCTAAATAAACATAAGCTTGAGATAGCGCAGAAGAAATATGACCACCCTGTTCACCGTTTTGTATTAATACAATTAAGATATTATCCATGACCAGCGCCAGATTCTTAATACTTTTACTGAGAGAAACTCCCTTTTCCGCATTTTTAATAAGAATTTCATAAATCTTTTTTCGCTTTAGAGATACATCTATATTTCTCATCATGTTTAATGCTTCTACAATCGAAATACCAGAATCTAAGAGCAAAGAAAGTCTCTGGGCAAAAAAGATTTGATCAGAAAGCTTAAAACATCTTATATGAATATGTTGATCTTTTATCTTATTCATGCAACGTCCTATGTATTTCTTCTTCTGTTGTAATTCCCCTTTCAACCTTATCGATTCCATCTTCATACATAGTCCTCATACCCTTACTTTTTGCATATCGTGCAATATCCTCTACAGGTGTACGAGACATTATATATTTACGCATCTCCTCATCTATTACTAAAGTCTCTGCAACAACAGTTCGACCTTTGAATCCTAAATTTCCACACGCTAGACATCCGCAACCAGCCCCTTTACACTGTTCACATATCTTTCTCACTAGCCTTTGGGCGATAACTAGTGAAAGTGTTGATGCCACGAGATATGGATCAATACCCATATCTATAAGTCTAGGTATAGTTCCGATGGCAGAGTTTGTGTGGAGAGTTGATAAGAGTAAGTGACCCGTAAGAGAGACGTTTATAGCGATTTGAGCTGTCTCTGTATCTCTGATTTCTCCTACCATAATTATGTCCGGATCCTGGCGCACAATAGAGCGCAGTCCATTTGCAAAAGTGATTCCATGTCTAGAGTGTATCTGTATTTGACGTATACCTTCAATGGCATATTCGATAGGATCTTCTAGCGTTATGATAGACTTTTTTTCATTGGAAAGTGAAGAAATGAGAGTATAGAGTGTAGAAGTTTTCCCAGATCCAGTCGGTCCAGTAACTAAAACCATACCTTGATGATAAGAAAGACGATTAACTATCCTTTCTATATCTCCGTCACAGAAACCTAATTTCCCAAGATTAGGAATATCATTTTCATTTCGTAAAATCCTTAAAACAGCGTTCTCTCCATAATGTGTAGGGATGATAGATACTCGAATATCACAATCAGACGCCATCAATGAAAAATGGAATCTTCCGTCTTGAGGTACAAAATGAATATCAGTGCGTAGTCCAGCAAGGACCTTTATACGGGCAATGAGTTCTTCGTGTAATGTATTAGATAAGGTATCAACGTATGTTAACACTCCATCAATACGATATTTAACAACTAGACCATCTTCCGTTGGATCAATATGAATATCAGAAGAATTTCTATGATATGCATATACAATAAATGAGTCCGTCAACTCGACGATTGATTGGATATCATGCAACATTCGATGGTTATTTATAATTTCATATATCTTTTCTTGCATAAAAAAATAATATCAAAATGAAATAAAGTCCTGATAAAGTTTTGATAAAATTACGATAAAATCGGTTGATGTATGTGGATAATCAATTAAAATAAATTAAAAAAACCTTATGTGAAGCCATAATTGATTTATATTTTAAAATGTTGTGTATTTTGACTTACTGTTATTGTATATATTTTTATTTATTAAGCTGGCCACTCTTCTATTATCAACATTCCCTTGTTCTTAATCGGCATGTCCTTCCAAATTTCTTCAGTAACATAAGGAATAAAAGGATGTAAAGTCAATAAAAGTTTTGCTAAAGTATGCAAAAGAAATTGCTTGCGAGACAAAACTTCTTCATCTGTTCCATCTTTCAAGACCTTTTTACTTTCCTCAAGGATAACATCGGCATATTGATGCCATAGATAGTGATATAGTTTTTCACCAGCGAGATAGAGTCTAAATTTTTCCATATCCTCAGTTACATCTTTCAAAATAATATGAAGCTCAACATTTAGTTTCTCATCTGATTTACTCCACATTTTGAAATCTTTGTCTAAATTTTCACCTTCAGCTGAGGTTAGTACAAAGCGAGTAATATTCCAGAGTTTATTAGAAAAATGCTTGTAGCCCTTAATTTTATCTTCAGAAAGCTTCACATCATTTCCTGGTCCATTTCCTATTATAAGAGATAGGCGGGTGGCATCTGCACCATATTTTTTTATCATATCTAAAGGATCGATATTAGTATCTGGATTCGATTTAGACATTTTTCTTCCTTTTATATCGCGAACTAGTCCGTGGAGGTAAACCGTCTTAAATGGAATAGTGTCAAGCAAACATCCTGTCATTAAAATCATTCTAGCTACCCAGAAAAATAAAATATCATAACCTGTCTCTAAAAGAGCAGTTGGATGAAATTCCTTCATATCTTTTGTATTTTTTGGCCATCCGAGAGTCGAGAAAGTCCACAAACCAGATGAAAACCAAGTATCCAAAGTATCTTCATCCTGCTTCCACCCATCCCCTTTTGGCTCATCAATACCAACAAATATTTCCTCACCTTTATACCAAACAGGGATTCGATGTCCATACCAAATCTGCCTTGAAATACACCAATCACGGAGATTCTCTATCCAATTTACATATGTCTTTTCAAAACGATCGGGAAGAATAGTTATTTTTTTACTATTCACAACATCTAGCATAATTTCTTTAAGAGTTCTTTCTTTTCCATTCTTTGTAAACTTTTTATTTACAGCAATAAACCATTGAAGCATAACTTGAGGCTCTATGATTCCTCCCGTTCTCTCTGCTGTAGCTATGTTATGGATATAATCTTCTTCTTTTTCCAAAAGTCCTCTCGCCTTTAATTTCTCAATTATTTTTCCTCGAGCCTCGGAAATCTTCATACCGGTAAATTCTTCAGCGATCGGCAAGAGCTTTCCATATTTATCAATAATCTGTTCTCCGGAAAGATCGTGACGCCCTGCAATCTCAAAATCCACCGTACTATGATACGGCGTAATAGTCATGACTCCAGTTCCAAAGGTCATGTCTATTGAGGTATCCTTTATAACTGTGGCAGTGATTGGTCCATTGATCCACTCAAGATCTATTTTTTGTCCATGACTATATTTTATGTATCGATCATCATCTGGATGCATAACAACATATTTATCGCCGAATTTAGTTTCTGGACGCGCAGTTCCTATTATAAAAGGCCCGTATTTAAAATAGTAGAACTTAGTTTTTTCTTCGATATATACGATCTCATCATCAGAAATAGTCGTCTGACCTTTTGGATCCCAATTCACAATTCTATTTCCACGATAAATCAATCCCAGATCGTACATTTCTTTAAATGCAGTTCGAACTGCGAGATTTCTTTTTTCATCTAAAGTAAAAGCCTCTCTAGACCAATCAATAGAACAACCCATTTTCTTCACCTGACTCATGATTGTATCATGACTGGCTTTTGCAAAATCATTTACTCGACCCAAAAAAACATCACGGCCGAGATCATGTCTGTTTTTCCCTTCTTTTTTAACTAATTCTTTTTCAACTTTCGATTGAGTAGCAATAGCAGCATGATCAGTTCCTGGAAGCCATAGAGTTTTATAGCCACACATTCTTTTATATCTGATTATTATATCTTCTATCGCCAACATGGCTCCAGAACCCATATGAAGAACTCCAGTCACGTTTGGTGGAGGTAGAACCATTGAGAAAGGCTCCTTATGTCGATCAGGCAAATTATCGGGATTAAAATATCCACTTTCTAACCATTCAGAATATATCCTATCCTCGACGTCTAGATGATCGTAAGGTTTTAAAAACTTTTCATTCATGGACAAATGATAGCAGAAATAAGACTAATTTATATCATTGACTTATTTATATATTTATTGTATTCTAGTAAAAGACCCCCAGAGGTCATCGACAAAAAACAAACACAGAAGGCCCTGAAAAGGCCTAAAACTCAATACTGTTATGGCACTGAAGCAACCGCTAAAACTAAAGTTCGATCGGAAATTGAAAAGAATTACGTTCGAGGGAGATCCGACAGCCGATTATTTCACGATAATCGTGCGAGACCAACAGGACGACATCGTCGACGACGCCCAGACGAGGCTCAATACCTTCTATCTTTCTACCCTCACCAGATGGAGCGCTCGCATTGAAAAAGGTGAATGGTTCAAGGTCTTCGTCAAGGCAGTCAAGAAGGACCTCGCCACTGGCGTGGAAAGTATGAGTCCATCTAACTTCATCGAGTTTAATAACTTCAATTTTTTCGAGCGCCTATGGAAATGGACGCTGCGGAACATATTGAAAATTTCACTAATCATCCTCATTGGAGCGGTGAGTTCCGTGATAACCAACCGGATCACCCGAAGGAATATTTCGGAAGAATTGAAGGTAGCGCGACTGGAAGCGTTGGTCGAGTTTGTTAAAGGCAGATACGGTGATACGCAAAATCAGCAACTGCCTCATAGCTCACCAACAACAACTCCGACGGATATTCATCTGTCGCCAACAACTACCGTCCAGACTCCGGTAGTAACACAGAATCCGATGAACACACCAGTAGTAGTGGCAACTGAACCAAAGCCAGAGGCCCAGGCAGCCTCAGCTCCTACGACTCTAACATTCCAGAACGACCCTCGTATACCAAAAAACTCGGTATACATCGCCAAAGGACTTAGACCTCCTGGGTTAAATTCGAGAGCGTTCTCTGTAACCAACTACGTGCCACCGGGCCCTGACGGTCTTTGGCTGATCACGCCAGTTGATTGGAACGTCCAGATATGGCCGAGAGCAAACCGGAATGACTATATGGTGTATGCGAATACCAATAGTCTTAATAAGGTTAGGCTGGTTAGAATACAGCCAGAAGGTCCTAGATACGACCACATCATATCCTACCTCATCCTATACACTGGTGATGAAAACAATCTCCCGCCGGAAGGCATGGAGGTTGACACCATCGTAAGCCCCAGGTAAAGGTAAAGTGGGGATAAGCACGCAGCCCGGACTAATATCCGGGCTGTCTTTTTTATTTATTTTTTATATATCTTACAAAAAAGGATCTGGTACGCCAAGTGTTGCTGCTATTAATCGAATAATTCCGTAGACCGACAACATAATAGCCATACCTATAGTTCCCCATAAAATACTTCTTTTACCATTATTTCTTTTTTCTGAGTCATCCTCACTCGTAATCATTCCAAATATTCCCCATACAAATAAGAAAAATGCTAGTACAAATACAACCGTCATTACAGGGGTAATAATAGCATCTGTAATTTTTGCTAGAAGGTCTCGTAATGTCGGATTATCTCTAAGTACCTTTGAAACAGTCTGAGCATGTGCAACATTGACCAAATTGAACATCAGAAAATATTAATTAGGAACAATAACTGGAGGTGGAAGCTGAATATTATCAATTTTCTCAAGTGGAGCCCGGTTTTGACCAAATTGGAATGAATTTGTCAAAAGATATACTAATCCCCAAATCGACAATATAACAAAAAGTCCTATAACACCGTAGAGAATAGCCATACCCCCCTTCTTTCTATCCTCTTCGCCTCCTGCAATTA
>JAYTYJ010000087.1:0-2931 GCA_043742445.1 Candidatus Tayloriibacteriota bacterium
CGCCGCCTGGTCCGCCGCAGCGGTTTTGATCTTGCGTGGCATTCATGCTCCTTGTGTGGTCATGCTATGCCTCACACACAAACTTCCTGACAGGCTCGGCCTGGGACAAGGTCATACCGTTCTTCGCGTTCCCGCCAGAGGTGCGCAAGGTGATCTACACCACCAACGCCATCGAGAGCGTATTTCCTTGAGCTGCTAATTTTTCTTTTATGAGCTTATCACTTTTCCATTCGGCCGCCATGAGACGAGCATTGTCTTTCATTTTCGGAATGCCCCCTTTTTCATACCACCATATAAGCCATCCCTCGATAACGAGTGAAATAATTCCAAGGACGATCTCTAATGCACCTCCGTTATAAAACATTAATCCCGTAAAAATAATCAAAAGCCCTTCTATAATAAAGAAGAATTTTTTAGTTAAGCGGATTCGTTCCAAGATGGCTGCAAGTGGATGGTTTATCATCAACGCAATAAAAAGAGAGGCAACAAGTGTAATGGAGATGGTGACAGGGATTGATTTAAGATATTGACCAACAATTCCAGAAGCAAAAAGTAAGGGTAAAAATGCCCAGACAGTAGCTAATGTTGTTGTTGTTAGAACCCATTTAAAGTCATTAAGGACTAAAAGCACCGCCTCTTCAGGAGTAAATTTTCCAGTATTAAGGTATTGCTTTGTTGCAGATACTACTACAATAGCATCATCCACAAGAAGACCTAAAGCGAGGATGAGTGAAAAAAGAGAAAGGAAGTTCAGTGTCATCCCAATAGCTTGTAAGACTCCAAAACTGACAAAAAATACAAGGGGAATGGCGAGGCCAGCAACGAATGCTTCTTTAAGTCCTACGATTAAAAATAAAATAATACATACAAGTAAGACTGTGATCAAAAAGTCATGACTTAGTTGATCAAAGCTGACTCGGACCTGTTTTGCCATATCCATAGTCGTACTGTAAATAATTCCTGGTGCAAAAGATTTGAGTTGACCGTCTACAGTCTTTTTAGCTGCATCGACTGTATCTAAAATAGAGGCCCCTTGTCTTTTAATAAGAGATAGACTGATAGAATTTTTAGACTCCGATCCACCCTGTGAAAGTCTAGAATACGAAGTTTTTTTAATAGCTTTCTCAGTCACTTTCGCTACATCTTTCAAGAGAATAGTTCCACCATCTGGAGTATGGGAAACTGGAATACGCGCTATATCTGCCACATCTGTCATTCTTCCGTCTACACGAATAGGAAAAATTAAACCATTATTCTCAAAATTTCCAGATGGAATAGCGGTGTTGGCTAAAAGGACAGCCCTGTTAGCATCATCAGTAGTGATTCCGTAGAAAAGAAGTCGATCAGGTTCATAGGCTATCTCGTACTCTAACTCATCACCCCCATAAATTTGGATTTCTCGAACACCAGGGTTTTTTTCAAGCTCGTCTTTTATTTTATCGACATAGTTGTGTAGTGTGAATCCATCATAAGGTCCCGTGACAGAAATAGACCAAATCGGTGCATCGTCAAGAGAGATTTCACTTACAACTGGATCTTCTGCATCTGTTGAAATATCAGTTTTAACAGATGCTATTTTATCTCGAAGATTTCTGATCGCATCCTCTAGATTTTCATGTGCATTAAATTCTACTTGAATAGAGGAAAAAGAATTGGAAGAATTTGAGGTTAGTTTATTTAATCCCTTTAATCCCGATACTTTCGCTTCAATTTTTTTTGTAACAAACTCTTCAACGTCTGAAGGCGATGCCCCGGGATAAAAGGTAGAAACAATAGCGATTGGAATTTTAATCTCAGGATTAGATTCTCGAGGGAGGCTCAAAAAAGAGTAAATTCCCCAAGCAGAAATAATAATGATCAAAAGAATGACTACTCGGAAGTTAGTAACAAAAAAGTTAAGCCATGTGTTTCGAAGCTCAGGTTTAAATTCGAGGCGTCCAAGATATCTGCTATCTGAAGATTGTTCTTTATTTTTTTTATCCATTATATATTTTTGTAAATCTCTATTGAACAGTTACTTTCTCGCCTTCTGTAAGTTCGTATACGGGTGATACGATTTTCATATCAGGATTAATTCCACTCGTAATCTCTATGAAATCTCCTTGAATTTTTCCAATAATTACTTCATGCTTTACGATTTTTCCATCAGCATCGAGGGTAAAAACAAAAGCATCTCCAGGAATTATTTTTATATTTTGAATCGGTAGTAGATATCTCTGTGTTTCAAGTGATGACGAGACAGTTTCAGTTGAGTCTATTAAAGCAGATACATTTTGACCAATGACGAGTGTCGGAGACTCGGCCGTAGTATTTATAGCGATTTTAACCTCAACTTTTTTATTTGATTGATTTACGCTTGGAGCGACACTCACAACTATCCCGCTAATATTTTTTGCAATTAAAACTTTTGCTCCACTTTTTATTCTCTCTAAATCTTCTCCACTCGCGTATGATCTCACTTGAAGTCCTCCACCACCTACAACTGTCGCGATGAGTTGACCCGCTTGAGCTAATTCACCTGTCCGTAGAGGTAAAGCGGCGATTTTTCCTGAAATCGGAGAGATAAAAATAGTTTTCGCGAGTTGAGCTTCAAGATTTTTTACTACAGCTTGTGCTGATGAAATCTGTGCATTTGCAAGAGAACCGTAGCTAAGATTTGCGCTTAATAAAGAGGACTTTGCTGATATGAGTGCAGCTGAAGTGGTGTTAGCTAGACTTCTATCCTGACTAACTACAACTAACCATCCATTCATTGCTGTAGCATCGTTCGAGGCAGGTATGTTCGAATTCGCATCATTAATCGCTTTAGCGATGAGATCTAAAAATGTTGAAATATTTTGATAGTTTTTTTGTGAGAGAATAATAACAGCGGCAATATCTTCATCTTTAGAAGATGAAGTGACTGAATCGATTCTTCCCTTCCAAGCTTCT
>JAYTYJ010000088.1:0-6972 GCA_043742445.1 Candidatus Tayloriibacteriota bacterium
AAACCTCCACCCATGAGTAGGTCCGAGTACTGTAAATACTTGGCACGGAGATATTGGCCAAGGGCCATTGCAAAGATACCGATTACCATACCTATTATCACTCTCCCCGTAGGATCCACCCAATTATTATCAAAAGCATATTTTAAAAAGAAGGCAACACCGATAACCACCGCCGCAACACCGATCCTTCCTAGGATTCGGCCTGAGACTTCCTCACGAGAGAGATCAGACTTTGGTTGTGATGCTTCTGAAACATTAACTTGAGTAGTGACTACATTAGCAGTAGGAACTTCAGTGTTTTTTAAATCTAGAGTTGGCGTTTGACTTGCCTTGATATTTTTTTTAATAAGGACCTCAAGAACACTGATGCGATTACTTTGATAAATAAATACAAATATTACTATTAAAAAAAATATAAAATACATAATGTTTATAGTATAGCAGAAATAAACAAAAACACCCTGTTTATAGCAGGATGTATTTGTTTTAAGAAAATTGTCGAAATTATGAGAGGTGCTTTGAAACAAGCTTTGCCATCTCAAACATTGTCACCTCAGACTTTCCAAAAACTTTCTTAAGATTATCATCTGCCATGATATTTCGCTTGTTCTTTGGATTCTGGAGGTTCTTTCCCTTGATATAAACCCACATCTTACTGACAACCTCCGATCGAGGCATAGGGCCCTTTCCCACAATGACAGCTAGATCAGGACTGATATTCAAAGGCTTCATAAATGCAGAATTTGTTTTCGTTGCCATATTTTTGTCTCCCAATTAGGAGGTTTTTATTATTATTTACTAATGTGGGGGATTATACCACTCCTTAGCTATACAGGGCAAGTCTCTCCCCCGGTAAAACTGACTTTATCGTCAGCGTCAAGGTAATCAAATAAGGTCGTTTTTGCTGGATCAAGTCCTAGTCTTTTACATTCTCCATTAAACCAATCTTTCTTTGCAGGATCTGTAGAGTAAGAATAATCTGTTTTGAAAGCATCTGACCATGCCTTTATTTCTGCATCTGTTTTTGGTGTACCCCGCACCTTTACCCATGCTGCAATTTCTTCATCCGTATGTCCTTCAGCCACATACGCTTTAAAATCTGATCCTTTGATATCCTTGAATTTAAAAAGTGTGTTATCGAGTGGGCAGTCAAAATGATATTCACCATTCTTGTCTTCAAGTGTAGCTCGGCACTTATCTATTGTTCGCGCGATGATCGCAAAACCGCCAATTCTCTCATACGCACTTCGTGGAGAAACCATTGTTAAATCTTTTGCATGTATATTTTTCATAGTATGTTAAATTATTAATAATAGGTTGTAAGTATAGACTTAACACTTTACTTTGTAAAGTATTTACAGACATGCTACACTGTGGTCACGTATGTTACGTACCAAAAAACAAGCCGAGGATATCTGTAATGACTGTTCCCTTGCCAAAACCGCCAACCTTATAGGCGATACCTTTAGCCTACTTATTATTCGAGACCTCCTTTCAAAGCCCAAGAGATTTGGAGAGCTCGAAAAATCTCTTAAGGGTGTTAGTTCGAGAACTATTTGTAACAAATTAAACTTTCTCATAGAAAAAGAGCTTGTAAAGCGTGTAGAATTTCCTGAAAAGCCTCCTCGTGTTGTCTATTCCCTCACTCAAAATGGTAAATCTCTTAATAAAATCATTAGCTCGATGCGATCGTACGGCGAAAAGTTTTTATAAGTTTTAGTTTTTCATCTCTCTTCATTTTCTTCAGCTCAGCTTCCCTTGAACGAGCTTCAGCATAGCTGAGATTTGATTCAGAATATTTTAGAATGACCGGCCGACGGATTTTCGTATAGTGCGCGCCAGACTTTAAATGATTATGGGCATGAATTCTTTTTTCTATATCATTCGTAGAACCGACATAGAGCGTTTTATCAGCACAGAGGAGAATGTAGACGGAATACATACTATTTATTGAGAATTTTCTTTATGGCGATGACAGACGGGCCTTTTATGACTTGTTCATCTTTAACATCAAATAGATCGAGGAGTTTTCTGAGTCCTTCTTCAGTCTTTGATTTAAATTCAATAGTGAAATGTCCTTCTGCTTCAGTATCAAATTCTTTTTTTAGTGGGATAATAGACAACTTCCCCACTTTTTTAATTTCTGTATTTTTAATAACGACGATAAATGGTTTTTGATTCCAAATATTCTTTGGAATAGATCTAGATCGTAAAAATACTTTGTCGAGAGTTTGTGTTGGGTCTTTCGATCTATATATTTTATCAATGACCGTATAATCACCTTTAAAGTCTGCTTTTTGTTGCGAAAGTACTTTTTTAGCAGCAGATAAATTATTTAAAAAAATTCGAGCATCGAACATGATGTGGTTATAGTATCATAAAACAACAAAGCGCCGACCCTTTTAGGTTCCAGCGCTTGCTCCATAAGTTAGGAGCCACTGTAATTACCTGTCACCCCCTTTCTACATCTGATGTTGACCGCAACGAAACCTAATCAAATATAGCACACCACCCTACTCCTTGAAAAGTCTTCTATTATCATATTTTCAAGTAAAAACCTCCCCTTGAAAATCCTTCGACTTTTCTATTGAAAAATCATCTCGAACTATCAAATATTTAAATCTATAAACATCTGCAAGACTTTTTGCATCTACAAAAAATAAACAAGTAGCCAGAGCGTCTGCGATCAGTGCTTTTTCTGCTATCACCCAGACTGCTAAAATTTCTTTTGGAGACGTAAGTGTTTTAGGATTTATAATATGTGTAAAGTCTGCCCACACTCGAGGATTACCTGCCGATCCACAGATACTTTCATTTTTTAGATTATAAACTCCGACAGCTTGTTCTTTATCTAAAGGATTTTCGAGACCAACACGAAGTACTTCTTTATTTTTATGCAAAATATCTCCACCAGCATCGATACAGTATTCAGTAATTCCTTCTGCCTCAAGGACATCACCAACCAAGTCGACCAAATATCCTTTTCCTGCTGCTCCAAAATCCAAAATGATTGGCTTTTTTATCTTTAATTGTGGATGATGATATTCCATGACGTCATCCCACGCTGGAGCTTTTTCTAAAGTCTTTTTTTGTTTCAGAGAATACTGTGCATCGTATCCAGCATCAGAAATAATATTTCCGATGAGCGGAGTGACAAGGCCTCCAGTCCTTTCGTAGAGATCTCTGTAGACATCCATCATAGCTTTTGCATCGTCGGGCACGATAAATTCGCCTGATTCTTTTGACATCTTCGTAACAAGAGAATCATTTCGAAAACGGGAATATGCGATATCGAAAAGATCAATACGATTTTTAATAAGACCTAAAACCCTATCTTTTTCAGACGAAGAAAGGTCTTTATAGATATCGATAATCCACGTTGTGCCTATTGCTTCAAATGAATACTGAATCATTAAGCCTTTGCTTGTGCTTTGATTTGAGTGAGAGCGTCATTGAAACCTACCCCTGTAAGTGATGAGCCAGAAACTTTTTTGACATTGATATCTGAAATCTTCTTACCAACAACAAACTCCTTGAATCCACCAATAAACATACCTATAAAGTTTTTTGATACATAATCCGCGACAACCGTGGTAACAGTAGGGTCTGTTACGACACCTCTCTTTAACACAAGTGTAACTGCGATCTTATCCAGACCTCCTGGGGACATATAGGTACCTGTAGCTGAGTAACTTCCATCTTTATAAAGAATAACGACTGGAGTTGTTGTAGCTACTGGGAGTGTCGTCGTAGCTGTAACTGGTGTCTCTATCGGAGTTTCTACGGACGCCTCTGGACTCTTTTTACCAGCCACAATCGTTATAATCGCAATAATAACAATCACGATGATTCCGATAATAATTCCTTTTGTATTTGATTTATTTTGTGTTTCCATAGTGCTTTTAATTAAATTAAATTATTTATTTTATTTTTAGTTTGGAAACACAGTATATCAGGTCCATTCATAAATACAACAAATGTGGCAACAGCGAGGCCAAAGTCTCTCATACCAGTCTCCCCATATCCAACCGTAAACATAATTTCGAAAAGGTGAAGTGCAAGAAGTAGTCCTACAACACGAGTCTGCCAGCCAAAAGCCAGCAATACTCCGAAGACTATTTCAAAAAGAGCATTGAGATAGACTAATGTAGTAGCGCTAAGGTGAGACAGAGAAACGGTCGAATCTGGAACATATGCGGTCCAATCTGCAGCATGCAAAAACTGCTGGAGACTAAACCAAAGAATAACCAATGTCATCCCATAACGGAGAACAACTGGGGCGTATTTCGGGCCATTTACCTCAATGAATGAAATGATTTTTTGCATGCTTTGATTATACTACACCCTATACTTTGTGCTATATTGCTTGCATGAAAAAAGCCAGCCTTTTTGACGTCCTTAAACCATATACATGCCTAACTATTGGCCTTATTGTGCTTGGTATTGCCACAAACGGCCTCAACCTTATTATTCCAAAAATAATCGCTCGAGGTATCGATGTTTACACCACAACCCAGCAAATCCTTCCAAGTATCTTCTGGGAATTCTTTTGGGTGGCTTTGGGGACTTTTATCTTTGCCTATACGCAAAGTGTTGCTCAAACATATACCTCTGAAAAAGTCGCTCGCGATCTGCGAGAAAAAGTAGTGGCTAAAATATCTGAGCAAAACTATACCTATATTCAGACGACTGGTTCTGGAAAGCTTTTAACAAATCTTACGTCTGATATTGATCATATAAAAATGTTCGTCGGCCAAGCTGTCGTGACTATTATTTCTTCTGTCTTACTTATTCTTGGTGCAGCGGTCTTAATGCTTCTTATCGATTGGAAACTGGCCTTAGCTGTTTTGGCCACCCTTCCTCTTATCATGCTTGTTTTCGGAATTATTTTTGGAAAATTGAAAAAGTATTTTACGAAAAGTCAGGAAGTGATCGATTGGCTTAATAAAATTATCAATGAAAGTGTTTTGGGTTCAGCTATTGTACGAGTACTTAATTCTAAAAAAACTGAAGAAGAAAAATTTGTCGAAGCAAATACAAAAGCCACAGAACTAGGAATCATAATTGTAAATCATTTCGCGGTGACTTTCCCCATTATCGGACTGATCGCCAACATCGCCACCCTTGTTATTTTACTTCTTGGCGGACATTTCATCATTACGGGAGCGATGACTATTGGAAACTTTACAGCTTTTGTGGCTTATCTCGGTATCATCGTCTTCCCTATTATCATGATCGGATTCTTGAGTAGTTCTATAAGTAGTGCTTCTGCCTCATACGCTCGTATTTATGAAGTCCTTAACAAAGAAAATAAAAAAGAAGGCGGTAATCTAAAGAAAAATTTAAAGGGAGACGTTGAGGTCAAAGATGTCTCCGTGATGGTAGAAGAAAAAAATATTCTTAAAGATATTTCATTTATGGTAAAAGCTGGTTCACGAACAGCTATCCTCGGCCCGACTGCCGCAGGTAAGACGCAACTTCTTTATCTACTCATGGGAATTCTCTATCCAACAAGTGGAACGGTTCTTTATGATGATACAGCCATTGCGGAATATGACAGTGAATCACTTCATCAACAAGTGGCTCTCGTTTTCCAAGATAGTATTATGTTTAATATGAGTCTCCGTGAAAATATCGCTTTTAGCAAAACAGTAACTGACGCTGATTTGGAAAAAGCCCTCGATACCGCCGAACTTTCAGAATTTGTTGAAACCTTGCCTGGGAAGCTTGATGCTTTAGTTATGGAGCGTGGTACAAGTCTTTCGGGAGGTCAAAAACAAAGGATTATGTTGGCTCGCGCCTTGGCTTTAAATCCAAAAGTGCTTTTACTCGATGACTTTACCGCTCGAGTCGATACCGCCACAGAACGAAAAATACTTAGTAATGTAAAGAAAAATTATCCTGACCTTACCCTTATTTCTGTAACCCAAAAGATTTCTTCTATTGAAAATTTTGATCAGATAATCGTACTTATGGAAGGTGAAGTTTTGGCTAAAGGAACTCATGACGAACTTATGAATACTTCGACAGAATATGTCCAAATTTATGATTCACAAAAAAGTACTAACCATTATGAATTACAAACTTAAAACAACTGAAGATAGTGACGGGAAGACATCAATCTGGAATGCCATAAAGAAGATGGCAGGGCTTTTGATTGTTGAAAAAAAGAAAATTGCGCTCGCACTTATAGCTATTGTTATAAATTCCGGCATGACACTTCTTGGCCCTCTCCTTGTTGGATACACCATCGACACCTACGTATTAAAAGGAAATTATAATGGCGTCCTTGTCTTTTCTACAATTCTTTTAGTAGTCTATAGTACCGCATCGATCGGAGGTTATATCCAAACTCGATTGATGGGTGCGGTAGGTCAAAGAACTCTCTTCCGACTTCGAAATTCTGTTTTTACTAAATTACAAGAATTACCCTTAGCTTTCTTTAATCAAAATAAAACGGGAGACCTCATTTCTCGAATCAATAACGACACCGACAAGCTCAATCAATTTTTCTCACAGAGTCTCATGCAGTTTTTGGCTAATGCCTTCACGATAGTTGGTGCAGCTATTTTTATCATTGTTATAAACTATCGACTAGGATTAGCGGCGCTTGCGCCTGCAGTGATACTCCTCATCATCACACGACTAGGATCAGGCTGGATCAAAAGGATTAATCTCACGAGCCTGCAGGCAACGGGAACTCTGAGTTCAGAAGTCCAAGAAAGTCTTGAAAACTTTAAAGTCATTGTCGCTTTTAATCGCCGAGACTATTTCAAACAAAAATTCGCTTCAGCAAATCAAAAGAATTTTATAGCTTCGATTATTGCTGGATTTGGAAATAACTTCTTTATGCCAGTTTATGATTTTGCTGCAAATATCGCTCAACTTATCGTACTTATATATGGTGTATATCTTGTGTCGCAAGGCCATTTAGAAATCGGTCTCCTTGTCAGCTTCCTTCTCTATATAGGT
>JAYTYJ010000089.1:0-2023 GCA_043742445.1 Candidatus Tayloriibacteriota bacterium
TCTGGCAGATGCACGCAATACCCTAGAAAGATGTCTTGTCGGTATAAAATAGGGAGTAGTTATGTGTATATATTTTTTCGCAGTACAGATAGCTTCTATGATTTGTTTCGTTAGTTCATGTTGGCGAGGTAGTGGGTTGTTTACAATATAGTGAAAATCAGCTGAACTCCTCGTAGAACTCTTAAGGACTTTTCTGTGTTGTGCTCGATTCCACATTTTCTCAAATTCTTCCTCCATCTCCTCAACCACAAGTCCTTCAATACGCACCACAGTATCTCTCCAGTTTTTCATCTCATCAGAGACACAAACACTTCCTGTAAAACCTATTTGACTGTCGATGATCAGTGTTCTGCGATGGTTTCTGAAATACCAAGATCTATAATTGTGAAATTGCAAAAAACTAGGAAAAAGTCGTTTGAAAAAGATTAATTCAATATTTTTTTCTTTTAATTCTGTGACGATAGTGGATCCGAAAAAACTAAAACTGCCTGCTGCGTCCCATATCATTCGAATTTTGACCCCTTCCGCTGCTTTTCTCATGCAAACCTCGAGAAATTTTTGACCTATTTCATTCGTTATAAAAATAAATTGTTCTAGGTCTATAGTTTTTTTCGCCTGTTCACAGGCTTGTAGCATTACTTGCCAACCATCTTCGTTTGTTGTGTAGAAGTTCCAAAGTGTTTTTTGCATATTTATAGTATAATATATTTATGGAAAATTTTATATTTATTGTTGTAGTCGTTGTTTTTGGCTATATATTTTTTGGACCACACGCTAAAGGTAAGCCAGAAGAGGATAAAAAATCGGGTCCTCCTAAGCGATAAAATCATTTTATGACTGAAAGGATTGCAGAAAATAATATCGAAATCTTACGTGAATTATGTGTTTCTGAAGCCATGGAGTATGCCCGAGAGAGAGTAAGGGATTCTTTTAATAGTCCAGAGTTAGAGGATGACGAATTAGATTTTCATAGTCTTGTTCATACTGATGATGTTATCCGTCGTGTCACTAAGATTTTAGAGACTATGGCTGAAGTTGCTCCAGATTTGGTAAGAATTGAAGATTTTCATAGAGCCAGAATCGCTGCTGCTTTTCACGATCTCATACAGAAATGGAAAGAAAAATCCGTAGATGGAAAAATAATACGAGATCGCGACAGGGGTAATAACGAATTGGCTAGTTCTGATGGGGCGATTGATTTTCTCAAAACATTAAATTATAAAAATAATCAAGAAATTTTTACAGAGGAAGATCTTGAGGGTGTTAGAGAGGCAATTATGGTTACCATTCCTGACTGGAATCCATCATTAAAAACTGTAATACAGAGAAATCTTTCAGCAGATTCATCTATTGTTACGTATGCATTAGCACTAGCGGACATAAACTCTGCAGGCATTGATGGTGGTAATAAATTTATTCTGGACGGAGACCTACTCTTTCTTGAAGAAAATCTAGATATAAAAAGGAAAATGAAAAACCCAGAGTCTCTTCTTGATAATGAAAAATCATCGATCAAAGATCGAATTATGAAATGGGGGGAAGGTCAAATAAAATTTGCAGAAGGGAGAAAAATAGCTTTTGTAGAAGAGATTAAGAATCTACCAGAAAAATTACAGGAAGCTTTGTTGAGTCTTTTTAATAAATTTGATGAATCAATAGCAATGGAGAAGGATGAAACAGTAAAAAGAGAAAAGATGAGTTTTGATGAATTAATGCATGCACTAGGTTACATTAAAACTAGTCGCTAGATTTTTTCGGTGAATCGACAAGACTACTACTCTGGATTTATTATTACCAACCCATCAGCTCCAAGTGCTCCGCTGTAACCATTACAACTTCCACCACCACCCCCACCGGGCGCCTTTCCTGGAAAACCTTGGGCGTATCTATAAATACTGCTTGTATACCAAGCATTAAAATCGCAAGACCCATTTCCACCATTTCCTCCAGTAACGCTGTAAGTCGTAAAATATGTGTTAGAGACTATGCCACCATTTCCACCTGAGTGTCCACTAACAGGGGA
>JAYTYJ010000090.1:0-3287 GCA_043742445.1 Candidatus Tayloriibacteriota bacterium
TAAAGAAGGTGCTTCGCACCTGATGGGCGTAATTACTATTGTCGAATTACATTAGTGAGAGGATAAAATGGGCGTTTTTGACGAGCAGATTAATAGAAAACCAGATAAATACCCATGGGCGAAAGAGTATATTGACGTTATGTACGCTGGTTTCTGGACGGACTCTGAATTTACATTCTCTAGCGATGTTCAGGACTTTAAAGTTTCCCTAAATGATCAAGAAAGGGAAATTATTATTAGGACTCTTTCTGCTATTGGCCAGATAGAAATCGCAGTTAAAACATTTTGGGCAAAACTTGGTGACAATTTACCACACCCATCATTGCAGGATCTCGGATATGTGATGGCTAATGTGGAAGTCATTCATAATCATGCCTATGAGAGACTCTTAGATGTGTTAGGCATGGAAGATGTCTTCGAAGAAAATATGAAACTAGATTGGATTCAAGGAAGAGTTAAATATTTAAAAAAGTACACTCATCGATTCTATAAAGACAGCAGAAAACAATATGTCTATGCTTTAATACTATTTACTCTCTTCGTTGAAAATGTATCACTGTTTAGTCAATTCTATATTATTCTATGGTTCGGTAGATACAAAAATGTATTAAAAGATACTAATCAACAGGTTAATTATACTAAGCATGAAGAAAATATACATGCTAAAGTAGGCATAAGACTAATCAATACAATAAAAAAAGAATATCCTGAGCTGTTTGATGCCGAACTAGAGGATAGAATCCTGCAAGAGTCAGACGAAGCCTTCAAAGCCGAATCTAAAATAATTGATTGGATGGTCAACGGATATTCTGAAAAGGGACTCTCTGCTGAAATCCTAAAGGAATATATAAAGTTCAGAATTAATGAATCAATGAAAGAAATAGGATTCTCCCAAAGATTTATAATTGATCCGATTGCCCAAAAAGATTTTAAATGGATGGATGAAGAGGTCACTGGTAACAACGCTACAGATTTTTTCCATCAGCGACCAACAAATTATTCTAAAAACCTATTAATAGATGAAACTGATTTAGTATGAAATATTATTGGCTAAATGATAAATCTCGAAGCTTTTTGTCTAAAGGTTATGTAAAAGAGGGGCAAACTGCTGAAGAAAGGGTTTTAGAAATAGCTGATAAGGCAGAAGAATATTTGGGAATAAAGGGGTTCGCAGATAAATTTGAGGACTATATGTCTAAAGGGTGGTTTAGCTTAAGCTCACCGATATGGGCCAACTACGGATTAAAGCGAGGATTGCCGGTATCCTGCACAGGATCATATATTACTGATACGATAGATTCAATTTTATCGAAAGCATCAGAAGTCGGATATATGACAAAGAGTGGCGCTGGAACTTCTGCGTATTTCGGAGATTTAAGACCAAGAGGAGCACCTATCTCATCTGGGGGAGAATCAAGTGGCCCAGTCCATTTTATGGAAATCTATGATAAGATCACGTCTGTAATTAGTCAGAGCAATGTAAGACGTGGGTCGATGGCAGTTTATCTACCAGTAGACCACCCAGACATTATGGAATTCCTCAAGATTAAATCTATCGGGAACCCTATACAAGATTTATCTATCGGGGTATGTATTTCGGATGAATGGATGAATGGACTGAAGGCTCAAGATAAAGACAAATTAAAAATTTGGGGGGCAATTATTAGGAAGAGGTTTGAAAGTGGTTACCCGTATTTATTCTTTACTGATACGGCTAATAATAATGCCCCGGAAGTATATAAGAAAGAGAATAAACGTATACATGCTAGTAATTTGTGCTGCGTATCTGGATCTGATAGAGTAGTAACATCAAAAGGCTATCTTACTGCTCAAGAATTACATGAAAGTGGTGAAAAATTAACAGTATTTGATGGGGTGCAACATGTTCAGGCGTCTGAAATGAGGTTGATCTCTAAAAATGAAAAAATGTATAAAATTACTTTGAGTAATGGATTAACGCATACGGTTACTAGCTGTCACAAACTATCGATTTCTAAAGGTCGTAAATTTGTAAAAGGTGAGTATACTAGACTATATGAAAATATCGAATGCAGAGATTTAGCTATAGGGGATAAGGTTCAAGTTCAGCAAAATAAAGGAGTATTTGGTGAAGTAGATATGTCAGATGAGGCATTTTTGCTTGGTCTATATCAAGCCGATGGCACTCAACATAATGACGCTATTCATATATGTATTTGGGAAAAAGATTTTGATCTAGAATCAACCATACAATCTAAATTTGACTCATTATACAAAAAATATGATGGGGATCAGTATATTGATTTTAGTAGGTCCGCAACAAAAATTCATTCTCCAAAATTCAATGAAAATAATACGGGGCCGTCAAAAGTACGAAAAAGAAGCTTAGTAAGTCCCTTTTTGAAAAGATGTTTGAATTTCGAGAAAGGGGTAGTTCCTAACTGGATTTGGGCAGCTTCCGAAAAAACACAATGGGAATATATCAAGGGTTTATTTTATGCTGACGGCACAGTAAATATTAATCAATCAAAAGGAAATCCGCTATATCTGTCAATTTGTAGTATTAATCATAGCTTTTTACAAGAAATACAAAAAATATTATATAATTTAGGCATTACTAATAGTTTGCACGAGGCAAGAGAGGCTGGAGAAACTATGCTGCCTGACGGCAGGGGTGGTAAAAAATTATATAATACAAAAAAAGCTTGGCGACTCGTCTGCGGTAATAAAAATGCAGCAATGGAATTTGAGAAAAATACTGGATTTTTATCTAGAAAATCTCAAATTATTGATAGACCACATAGAGATAACACAAAGAAGCATTTCAAAATTGTTTCTATCGAAGAGGTAGAATCTGGCCCAGTTTATTGTGTTGAGGTAGATTCAGATGATCACTTATGGACCGTAAATGGTATTGTAACACATAATAGCGAAATATCTCTGTCCTCCTCAGTCGATGAATCGTTCATATGTGTTCTTTCATCAATGAATTTGCTTCATTACGACGAGTGGAAAGACACAGACGCGGTAGAAGTCTTAACTTACTTCCTAGATACTGTCACTACTGAGTATATCAATAAAACCGACAAATTCCCCTTTATGTCTCACGCCAGAAATTTTGCCAAGAGACAGAGAGCAATAGGACTTGGCGTATTAGGCTGGCATTCACTGCTACAAAGTAAAATGATTTCATTCGAAAGTATGGAGGCCAAATTCTTAAACTCGGATATATTTCAAAATATTAATAGAGCTACGCTAGTCGCCAGTAAGAAATTAGCTGAGCTATACGGGGAGCCAGAGTTGATGCA
>JAYTYJ010000091.1:0-1947 GCA_043742445.1 Candidatus Tayloriibacteriota bacterium
GTTGGCTATTATGGTGCAGGTCTTGACGCTACCGTCTATTTTCCAGGAACGGATTTACGCTTCATTAATAATTATAAAAATCCTGTGACTCTTAAAGCAAGACTCCTAGGAAATATAGTTGAGGTATCATTTTACGGAACAAAAGATGACAGGGTCGCAAGTGTGAGTCCTGTAGAAATAACAAAAACCTATCCAAAACCGACACCAAAAGTTTTTTATAGTACAGAGATTCCTCTTGGAGAAAAGAAGTGCACAGAGAAAGCTCGAAAAGGCTTCCGAACTAATGTTAGGTACACTGTTCTTGGTAATGATGTTGTTGCCACTACAACCGTCTTTTATTCTTACTATAGACCATGGGCAGAAGTGTGTTATATTGGCACTACAGAAGAACAAAAGCAGAAACTCGAGCAAGAGCAAGTAGTAACTCTTTTACAGAAATAATTTAAATTTTAATCAAAATACTAAAATACATCGTATGTACACTCAAAAAGATTTTACCCACCTCCTTGGTCTTCCAGGATTTTCAGATACGATGCTGACCAATCACTTTACGCTTTATAGTGGGTATGTGAAAAATAGCAATTTACTTTGGGAAAAATTAGATGGGGGTGTAGAAAGTGGCAGCGCTGAATATCAGGAACTAAAAAGAAGAATTGCTTGGGAAATTGACGGCATGAGAATGCATGAGCTTTATTTCGAGAATATTACAAAAAATCCAACAGAGATAGGATCAAAAACAAAAGATCTTTTGATAAAAAATTTTGATAGTATTGAAAATTGGCAAAAAAGCCTCATCACAAATTGCTCTACAAGGGGGGTTGGATGGGTTATACTTTTGCAAGATAATGTAACTAAGGAACTTTTCCATGCTTGGATTGGAGAGCACAACAGTGGACATATTTTAGATTGCACCATCTTACTTGTCGTTGATGTCTGGGAACATGCTTTTATGACTGACTATGGAATCAAAAGAGCTGATTATATAAATGCGCTCATACCTGTGATTGACTGGGATGTGGTGGAGGGGAGAGTCATGTAGTTTTTAAAATAAAGTTAGACTAAAAGAAAAAATTAGAGAAAAGAGGACAGAAAGACACCGCAGCCGAAGGCTGCGGTGTCTTTCTGTCTCACTTCGTCCTTTGTCTTCCATTTGACAAGAGCCACTTAAAACGATAGAAATAATAGATACGGAAATGACTGACTATCCACCATCCTTGCCTAACCTTTGTCTGCTACACTAGAAGTACCCAAACTTGAACTTAAAACGCTTATTTTTTATTGAAGTTAACTAATACTAAATAACCTATAACTAATAACGTATAACTATTTTATGCCCCCACTATTTAACAACTTCACCACCAAAGCTAAAGAGGCTATCAGACGCTCGCATGAGCTCGCTATTGAACGTGGACAAAATCAAGTAAGCCCGCTTCATCTCATGGCGGCACTTCTCCTTCAGGATGACTCACTGGTTTTTGCTATTTTAGAGAAGCTTGAAATAGATGTTGTGCATCTCTCTGATAATATCGTTGAAGCGCTCGAAGTCCCTGGATCAGGCAGCACGATGAGTCCGTCATTTCAGATGTATCTCACTCCTGAGCTTGCTGCATCACTTGAGAATGCTATGAAAGTTGCGCAAGATTTTCAGGATGAATTCATCTCTACTGAGCATCTTTTCCTCTCACTTCTTGACCAAACAGGACCAGTCAAAGAAGTGCTCTCTCGTTTTCGTATCGAAAAAGATGATGCGTATAAAATCCTTGAGGAACTTCGCTCACAAAATATTACCGAAGCTGAAACTCCAAAGAAAAACAAAGCGCTCGCTAAATTCACGAGGAATTTCACCGAGATGGCAAGACTCGACAAACTTGACCCCGTGATTGGTCGTGATGCGGAAATCATGCGCCTCATGCAGATACTCGCGCGTCGCACCAAAAATAACCCACT
>JAYTYJ010000092.1:0-5993 GCA_043742445.1 Candidatus Tayloriibacteriota bacterium
CAGTAAGATAAGTCCACCCCTACAGCAAAAACTTGCTGTTTTTGATCCAAAGAAGACACTCATCATAGGTAGTGTGGGTGAACTTCATCACATAAAAGGATACGAGTACGCACTACAAGCCATAAGTGAGGTCATCATAGGCCAAAAAGGACAAGGTATACCATTCAACATTCTCTACCTTATCATAGGAATCGGAGAAGAGCAGGAAAAGCTTGAAAAGATGATTAAAGATCTTAATCTTAATGAAAATGTCATTTTACTAGGATATATAAAAGACGCATATCACTATCTCAAATCTTTTGACCTCTTTTTACTTTCTTCCCTTTCAGAAAGTTTTGGATATGTCTTACTAGAAGCTGGTATAGCTGGATTACCAGTCATAGCTACTGCTGTTGGAGGAATTCCTGAGATCATTGATGATATGAAATCAGGTATACTCATCCAAGCGAAAAAGTCTACAGAGATAAAAAATGCTATAGAATTTTATTTGAGTCATAAAAAAACAAGAAAAGAACATGCGGAAGCACTTCACAATAAAGTCCTTAAAGATTTTTCAATAGAAAAAATGGTATCCGAGACAAGTAAAGTATACGCAAGTATAAATCTCAGATAGACTCAGTGACCGATAAATTCATTTTTTATTTCGTCTTTATGAGCAATTCTACGATAACGGCGCATACCCATCAATATTCCGAGTCCAGTAAATTCAGTCAAGAGATGAGTTCCTCCGTAACTTAAAAATGGTAGAGTCGTCCCCGTAACAGGAAGAAGTTGTATGTTCATTCCTATATTGATAAAGAAGTGAATCATAATAAGAATTGCAACACCAGAACCAAATAATATTTCAAAGTTTGTCTCTCCATACATACTGTTTGAAACGATTCTCCACATGATAATACCGAAAAATAAGAAAAGTATAACAACACCAGCAAATCCCCACTCTTCGGCAAATGCAGAAAAAATAAAATCCGTTTGAAATTCAGGTAGAAACTTAAGACGAGACTGCGTACCATAACCTACACCCTTGCCCCATAATTGACCTGAACCGACAGCAATAGTTGATTGATAAGCGTTGTAACCAGTACCATGAATATCGGCTAAAGGATTGAGGAAGTTTAGAATACGATTCTTTTGATATTCTTTAAATCCAAAATTCCACAATCCCCCAAAAACTATGACCCCCGTCAGAATAAGAGCAAATAGATGCTTCTTTGAAAGACCTGAGGTGAGAACCATACCAAACCATATAAGAAAAATAATGATGGCGGAGCCGAAGTCAGGCTGTATGAGGACAAGACTAAAAATAATAAAAACATATAAACCCGAGACTAAAATATGTCTAATATTTGCAATCTCTATGTGTCGTCGAGAGAAATATTTAGCCAAGATAATGATAATTACCAATTTAATAGGGTCTGAAGGTTGAAAAGAAATAAGACCGAGATGAAACCAAGAAATCGCTCCCTTCGTTACTCTGGCAACGGCAAAAAGAAGAATAAGTGTTCCGCAAGATCCTAGGAAAAGAGAAACCGAAACCCATGTCTTTCTAAGAAATCTAAAATCAATGTTACTAAGGACAAAAAAAATAAGAAGGGAGACACAAATCCACATCAACTGCTTATATAGAAAAAGTGAGTCGCCTGTGAAAGCGTTCATAGTTACAAGACCAGCACCTAGAAGAGGAAGTGTTGATAAAAATAGTATCCAATCGATACCTTGTCCATCTTCTCTGTTTGTAATCTTATCCATACTAAAGAGTCATTAAGGGACTAATAATTGGAATTACTTCTATTGAAGTTACTTTGCCTTCACGACTTATTGGCCAGGTAAATGGAGCGATTTCACGACTATGCGCAGCTATAGAATCGACTCTTGTTTGAGAAAAACCAATAACATTTGCATGTATATCATAAAGAACAACTGAAATAAGAACATCTCGAAATGGAAGAAGATTAGTATTTTCTAAGGTAACTTCTAGCGAAGAACCATCTTCATCTTCTTTATATTTCTTATCTATTATTGAAATACCTGCTAAACGATCAGAAGATTTAAACCATTGTGGAGGAGATGTGAATTCAAAAGTAGCTTTAGCAGGAATTCTCTCATCTGTCCTAATAGCCGTCTGGAAAGCTAAAGAATTTCTACGTGGATAGAGTGTTACAGATCCTTGTCTTTCTGTTATCAATACACCCTCAGAGTCATAAAGAGAAATCTTATAGGGCGCATTGATGACAGCGCCGTATATGTTTGGATTCACAATATATGATGAAACATTATAAAAACCCTTGTTGATTTTTTCCATCTTTGCACCACCCCATTCAATACGCGGAGGAAGGAATGCACTTTGACACAACTTTCGGCAAGAACCTCCGCAGTCGACACCAGTCTCATCTCCATTCTGACGTGAATCGAAACAACTAGGAGCTTTATAAAAGATTTTAAATAGAGGAAGACCTATAAGCACTACAATCGCCAGCATTACAAGAAGTGCGTATGTAGATTTTCTCCGTGATGCCCATGTTGTCATAATTTATTTTAATATTGTAAATGTCGAGATCGAATCATAAGCAAGAGGACTAGGACCTGCTCCAGATGGAGCATTCCATCCGAAAGAAATAATATAGATAAGACCTGCATTTGGAATCAGATAATTATCAAAACCTCCCACATAATTCTCACCCCTTGTTGATTGATGAATACTATGGACAAGATTCGAACCTATATATAATTTAGAAAATTTTGGGTTTTTAATTATATCAGAATTTTGATTCATAAGAATTTTCATTTCTCGTTCAATTTCTGTGTCTGAGCTATCGACTAATTTATAAGTTTGTATCTGTATTAATCCATTTATATTCTTATCTTTTGGGGAGATAACAGTACCGTCTTTCTTAGGAGAATTCTGTTTTACTTCCCAACCCTTCGGTAATCTAATAGAAAAACCGTCATCAGTATTTACGTATGCTGTAAGTTCAAGTAAAGAAGGGTTATCTGCTGTCATTTTTAGAATCCCATCTTCATACACGATTGGAATTTGACTCATATGAGAAGGATTTTTAGGTAAAGTTTTGAGCGAAAAAATAAAGGATGCTGCAAAGACAAGCAACAGTAGTATTGGCACTATAACAGCACTAATTATAGACAAAACCTTGAAAAAAGTTCTGGCTGTATTAACATACTCAGGTTTTGGTACTGGCTTCTGAAGCTTTAGATACTTATAAATGAAGAAAGAATAAGTAACAGTTAACGGATACATAACGGTGTAGGTGATGAATGAAAAAATAATCATCAATATAGTATTAGTAACTGAGAATCTAGAAAATTCTTTTATACTAGTTGCAAGAGAAGACGGATCATTTGAATATCCTGCGAGGGACATAATGACATAAAAAATACCCGCAACAATTACCGCTAAAAAAATACCCACAACAATAAGTGATAGGGATCTCCCAAAAACCTTCCACCAATTATTTTTAACATAATAAAAGCTCGTTGAGAGTGAATTTAAACCACGTTGATTATCTATTACGAGAGCATAAACAGCAAAACTTAAGTATACGGACAAGATAAGACCCGGAATTATAAAAACCATCAGTGGGATGAAAGTGCTTGCTGTAGCCAGAATTGAAATCCAAAGATATGGAAAGAATAACTTTAACGAATCTTTATATATACTCTTTAAATCTAGTACGGTATTACCTTTATCAATCTCTGAAACAGACTTTATAAGGGAAATTTGAAATACAAATTGCAAAATGAAACCAATCAATGAAAAAAATAATGCAATCAAAAAAGATACAACTAGAATTGCAATCGAATGACTTGTAAATATCAAAACCTTGGATAGAATATTTTCAACCAAACCTACAATAAATGGAACTAGGCCTAATGCCATAAGAAACTTATAGTTCCTCTTATAGAGGACTAAAGATGCTTTAATCAAAGCAAAAGGACTTGGCATAATATTTTGATTTTGTTCCATATATTTAATTACTTCGAATTATATCACAATTGAATACTTTGTACTGGCGACTAGCTACTTTCCCCTTCATATGAGTATCATCGCCGCAACTGCGTTTCACTTCCGTGTTCGGAATGAGAACGGGTGTTTCCACAGCGCCAAATCACCAGAACAAAAAATTCAATTTAATCAGTTTTAAAATATCTTAAAGGTTGTTGTGTTATAGACAAATAATTGTGGTTCGTAAATTTCCTAACAGGATCGACGGATTAGTACTTCTCAGCTCAGCATATTACTATGCGTACACCTAAAGCCTATCAACGTAATAATCTCTTACGGGTCTCAAACGATTCCTAATCTTGGGGTTGGCTTCCTTCTTAGATGCTTTCAGAAGTTATCCATTCCCGACATAGCTACACTGCGGTGCCCTTGGCAGGACAGCAGTCACACCAGAGGTCAGTTCAACTCGGTCCTCTCGTCGTTTTATTCCCCTATCGCTAGGAGCACAGACTATATCTTCATCCTGTCTTTAAACATAGGATGTTGGCGTATTACATATGTATTCCTGTTATATTGTTCATTCAATATAACTTTCCAGATATACATACGTCCGTTCTTTTACAGAGTGTAAAAAAACAAGTCGTTACGGGGTCAAACCTAAAATTTGTAACAGTTCACTTCGTGTCTTCTTTCTCTTGGTAACATAATTCTCATTCTGAATTACCAAGACTAGATCGACAAGTTTAGTTAGCTGTTCACGATTAAACAATTTAAACTTTGTAGTAGAGAGAATTTTGCAAGCAGAAGCTAATGCCTCAGCCTGAATTTCTTTAAACTTAAGATACGGTTTAAGTATTTTAAGTATTTTCTCTACAGATCTGAATCCATTAATTCTTAGCTCGGACATTCCATCATTTCTTTTGGAAAGATATCCGATTCCAAGAACTTTCTGTATCCAGTACAAACTTTTTTCATGGCGAGTATCTTGATAAAAACAAATCGTCGACATAAATCTAAATTTATTTATGCCATCTTTTCGTTTCTTTATTTGGAGCATCAAACTCCCATCTCCATCAAGAAATCCCGCTATGTATGCGTAATCAATTTTAGATCGACTTCCCACGGTATTGTCTCAAATTATTCTGGTCCTCAAGTATTTTTAACAATACTATTGTACCTTTGCTACTGGACTAGAGCAACAAAAGTTATCAACGAACCCGAACTATTGAGATTCCACCGTTATTAGCCACTTTGTCATCACAAATTACTTCGTGAAGTAGCAAAATTTTACTAGAGTCAAATCCCCTCAAGAATCAACGCCTGCAGTAGATAGGAGACCAACCTGTCTCACGCTTGTTATCAACGATTACTCGTTGCAATGGACTATAGCATATTCCAATAAATTGGAACGTTAACGTTTAGTCTCTACGGGCGCAACTAAATTTAATAGTGCTTCCCTCGGTATTATCCACTTTATATGGACTCCACCGATACTAGTTAACTTGATCTACTTTAGTTACCTAAAGTGACCGCCGTGTTTGATTGATCTACTTCCTATACTTTTATTTTTTACAAATGTTACTTTGTACTTTTCTTAAACGAAAAACTCGAAGTGATTCAGACTGTTCAACAGTCGAAATCATATGTGACACATTCAACTTCTGAACGGTCTGAACCCAGCTCGCGTAACTTTTTAATTGGCGAACAGCCAAACCCTTGGAAGCTTCTCCACCTCCAGGATAAGTTGAGCCGACATCGAGGTGCCGAACTGCGCCGTCGCTATGAACGCTTAGGCGCAACCAGCCTGTTATCCCTAGAGTAGCTTTTATCCGATAATCCTTCGCCGCGTCTAATACGTACGATCGGTTCACTATGTTCTGCTTTCGCATCTGTTTGACAAGTACGTCTTACAGTCAAGCCAGCTTATGCCATTACACTATCGGCACGGTTTCCATTCGCGCCTAGCTGACCTTAATAAACTCCTCCGTTACTTTTTAGGAGGATAGCGCCCCACTAAAACTGCCCGCCAGAT
>JAYTYJ010000093.1:0-1645 GCA_043742445.1 Candidatus Tayloriibacteriota bacterium
TGAACCTCATGGACGTCAAGGTGTTGGGCAATGACGGCCGGCCCGCATTGGCGCTGGACCGGGTGGAAGCCGTTCTATAGAGGATATTTTTCTCTGATAGAAAGAAGGTTTAGACCGCTACCACAACCGAAATCAAGAACTGTTTTGATAGATGTATCGTGACTTGTCTTGTTGATAGCCCCTTCTTTTTTAATAAACGGTGGATAGTTTAAAGGATAATATTTTGCAAGCTCTTGTGGAGTTGGTTGTGGATTTATATAAACTAAACCGCAACTCGTACATTTAACCAGATCAAATAAGGTTTTATCCACGCCAACATATCGATCATAGCCGTCAGCGATCTTTTTAGTCTCATCTTTTCCACACAATACGCAAGATATATGCTTCATATTATTGTCTTTTTCCTTTTATAATTCCTCTCACGGTATTCATCAAGCAGTTTGTCCAGATCATTCTTATGTGGTTAGTGTGTGCTTTATCTAGCTGTAATTTTTCAATATAAGCTGTGCAAAGCTTTCTGTAGAGAATAAGGCCTTTGAATAATTCAATAAAATTGTAACCGCGATTATTGACTAAACGTGAAAGTAAAACAATTTGCTCTTCTGTGATAGTCGGTAAATATTTTTGAGTATTCCGAATGTTTATACGAAAAGCATTTTTAATTTGAACTTTCTGACTATTTTTTATTTGAGTCACTGAATCTTCGTGAACTCTGAACTTCGTAAAAATCTGATTTTGATTTAAAAGGGTATATCGATCACAAAGTCGTGACCATAAATCATAATCCTCAGCATAAATGTAATCCGTATCGTATCCATGTGCCCAATCGAAGGCTTCTTTTATCATAGTTACTGACGAGTGAATAAATTGGCTTTGAAGAATAAGAGCAAAATGAATGCCGAGAGCATCGCACGCTTTCTCTTTAACGCCTAATTTTTTACTGTCACTATCAATGAGCTCTACAAAACTACCGACCATCGCCACATCCTTATTATTCTCTAGAAAAAGAACCTGAGTCTCCAGTCGTTGCGGTAGAGCAATATCGTCTGAATCGAGAATTGCTAAGTACTCACCTCTAGCGTTCATTACAGCCTTGTTTCGCGCCAAAGCTTGGCCTTCTCGAGTGGTATTGCGAAAGGTTTTTATTCGAGGATCATCTTTTGAATATTTTCCGATAATATAAGAAGTCCTATCTTCAGATTTATCATCAACAATAATAAGTTCCCAGTTTCGATAACTCTGGTTTTTAATACTGAGTATTGCCTCGTCAATATACTTTTCCGCATTACAAGCGGCCATTATGACAGAGACTAGGGGTTCATTGTTTATATTCGTATCCATGATGGTGGTGTAACGTCGTCTTGCTTAAATTTTGGATTCAAGAAGAACTTTTTAGGAGCGACAATAATTTTCTCTTTATTTTGACTGAGCCAAGCGCCCCACCAACCGAATGTGCTATGAGATATAACGAAATGCTTTGCCTGCATCATAATACCTATTTCTTCAAAATCTTTTATTTCTGGACAAGAAATATAGTGAGTTTGATAGGGGAATGAAAGATTGACTTTACACCATTCTATGTCATCAGAAACAATAAAGACATCGATTTTTTTACCTACTTTATCAGCAACGTACTTTAAGATCG
>JAYTYJ010000094.1:0-1715 GCA_043742445.1 Candidatus Tayloriibacteriota bacterium
GTAAAGAAAAATATTGCCGATAGTTTTGCAATACAATCCGGTAGAATTAATTTTAAACAACAAGCTGAACAATATGGAAAAGAGCAAGAGGATATTAAAAAGCAAGCTACGGACCTTGAAAGTAAAGTGAAAGACGCCAATGAAGCATCAAGCCTTCTATTTGAGAAACACCACCGAACGGCTCTAGGTGTTACATTCCTTCAAATAGCTGTAGCTCTCTCTGCTATGGGTGCACTACTTCGAAGGAAGAGCTTGTGGTATTTATCTATTACATCGGCAATAGTAGGGATAGTATTAGTGATTATTGGAGTATTTGCATAATAATTTTTCTTTATGTTCAACAAAAACCAAGAACAGAAATTACATTTACTTTTTGATATAAGTTTGATTGCCAAGGGACTGCATGCTATTTTAGAAATAATAGGTGGGATAGTTACTTTCTTTCTAACTCCTGATTTCTTAACTAAAGTCGTTTTGTACTTCGTACAAGAAGATGCAAACGATAATAGTGGTGGATATATTTCTACTCACCTACTACATTTCTTACAAAATTATTCGGTAAATACTGAACATTTTATAGCCATATATTTATTAAGCCATGGCATTGTAAAAGCTTTCCTTGTTTACAATTTGTTAAAGGAAGAGATGTGGGCATTTCCAACTGCTATTGTCGTCTTTTCTGGATTTGGAATTTACCAAATATATCGCTATACTCATACTCACTCAATAATGCTTTTGGTTTTAACCGTTGTAGATCTATTGGTAATTCTACTAGCTTGGCATGAGTGGAAGCAAAAAAGTGATATTAATCTTAAAAAGATAAATTTATGATACGTAACGTAAACAAAGAACATGGTGAAAAATTGTCTTTCCTAGACAGATTAGCACTCAAAATTACTAGTGCTGTTGGAACTATGTATTGTGCTATTTTCTTCACCTTGATTGCTCTTATAAGCCTACCAGATGCAATACACGGAGGTACAGCCACAATCATTTCTTGGATAGCTCAAACTTTCTTACAATTAGTTCTACTTTCCATAATAATGGTAGGGCAAAACTTGCAAAGTAAACATTCAGAACTTCGGGCTGACGCTGACTACGAAACTAATCTAGAAGCTAAAAAGGATATTGAGGAAGTGAGTAAAAAACTAGATGAGGTGCTGAAGTTGATTAAAAAGTAAAAAAGCACTAAACGGTGCTTTTTTGTTACTTATTAAGTGCTACGGTAGAGGATTACTTTTATTACAGATTTGGAGTATCTTCCCAGATTTTCTTAAACTCTATTTCCCAATCTAGCATAGTTTTATCATCTTTAGGTGTAGATTTAATTTTTTCAGCTTGTTCAGGGTGAGCTTCTTCCATGTGTTTCATTCCCTCAGTCATTATCTCTTCGTATGTTGATACTGTCATCGCATGGTCACAACCCCCATTATTTAGGTTCATCATTTTACAAGTTATTGTTTTCATATATTTATATTTGGTAATTTTTTTTAGATTACAACTAACATTGTAGCATATTATTATGTAATAACCAGACTCAGGTATATATATTAGATTAATATGCAAAAGTATCTATTCGGAGTCGCAGAAATAACAATTTATTTTTGGATAAGTGAACTACTACGGGTTGACGCCACGAGGAATTTACGCGAGATTAAAAATATCTCTTACCCTACCGATAGATAAAAACTACTTTTTAAGAGTACTTCCCATCA
>JAYTYJ010000095.1:0-5576 GCA_043742445.1 Candidatus Tayloriibacteriota bacterium
TTTTTATAGCCTACGATAATGATCCGATCAGTATAGCTTTTAGACGCACAATATTTTTTGAATTCAGGAAGGGTATCATCCGATCCTCCAACAATCATCAAGACTGCCCTTGAATCAACAAACTCAAATGAATCGACGAGAGTATAGACCCCCTTCCAATCGAAAAGATTTCCACAATAAAGAATAATCTTTCTTTTCAAAGATAATAAAAGTTTTTTCTTCAAGCTCATACTATCATCCTTAATACTTTGAAATAAATCTAAATCAACTGCATCCGTTGCTATATGAATATTCTCCTCTTTATATCCAAGAGAAATTAATTCCTTTTTTAAAAAACTTGTAATGACTACGATTTTTTGAGCGAATCTTGCCCAATGAACTAGAAAGGCATCACTTTTTGAGAGATAGTGAATTTCAAGAAAGACATTCTTGGTTTTCGTTCTTAAAAAAAATAAAGACAAAATGTCTCGACTATAACAAACATCATCTTTTAAAACCTTAAAAAAAAGTAATGACAAAGCAAAAGAAGTTTTTTCTATTAAAAATGAAATTTTATCACCAAGAAATCGGAAATATGTCGCCTCGATGACTGGAATTTCCACAATAGAAAAATTATTCTTTAATTTATAATATAAATATACATCCTCGCTTATTTCTTTTTTTCTTTTCTTTGGAATAACAAGAGTGACTGAAGTATGATCAGCAAAAGAACTGCACATTTTAGAAATTGCATAACCAAATGCTTTCTTCGTCGGGATATTTGTATGAGTTATATAGTAAAGCATGTTGATAGATTATTTCCCATGAGCTCTGTTGAAAATTCTTTTTCCACTTTTTGACGTGCATTACGAGCTAGTCCTTGACCAACAATCGCCACCTTATTTATAGACTTTATAATACCAGAAACGTCATAAGGCTCCACCAGTAGAAGATGCTCCTCATCTTGGCCATAATCGCTAATATAGGCCTTTTTAGTGGCTATTATGGGTATTCCAGAAGCAAATGAGTCCAAAAGGACCGTCTGCCCAGAACAATCAGAACCATCGCTAAACTCATCAGGATGTGTGATAAGCAGCATCATTGAAGCCTCTTGATATTTAGTCTTTAAATCATTGAGCGGTAAATCAAAAAAAACGGTGACATTTAAAGGAACGTCTGTGATACCCTTTAGATTTCTCTGGCTTAAGACGAGCTGAAACTGTTGCTGGGGTAAAAGTTTTGCTACCTCAATAATCGTTTTATAATCCCTTCCATTATCTCTTCCTGCCGCCAAAATATAATCTTTTCTCCCTTCAAAAACTGGTTTATAAAAATTAATATCAACGCCGAGTGGAATATATAATAATTTTTCTTTTAAAATTCCATGCCTTGTCTTCAATTGCTCTTGCTGGATATTAGAAAGAGAAACGATAAGGTCGATTTCTTTTAAAAGACTTTTGATGAATTTGTAGAAGAATAGTCGCTTTTGAATTGATTGATTAAGAAGTCGATTTAAAGATATATTGAGAAGAATGTATTTCTTTTTTGAAAAAAATATCTTTTTTAAGATTGCCATATAGAGAATCGAAGAGCCAAAAATAATATCAGCAGAACCTGTCGAGAAAAACATCAAAAAATGTCTAAGTCTAAAATCAATCTTATTGCCAAATATATTTCCCAGAAAAGTATCTGCAAATTCTTTAAAATAAACACTGATACCACCTTGAATATGATTCATACCATAAAGTTGCGTATCAGGAGCTAGACCATTTGATATCGAATCATTGAGAACCCTTCTAGATCCAGAAAATATAAATAAGACTTTTTTCATATATTAAAGTTTTACATCAAAACGCTTAGACCAGATTTGAAAAGTCATGAGTGCCCAAATGATTGAGAGATTATATTGTTTTTTTGTAACATGATTTTCAAGCATATCTGAAACTTCAGCCCAATTAAAAAGTTTTGAAGTGTTTGGCGCATAATCCGGCAACAGAATTTCTCGAGTCATAGCCAAAAATTCTGGATGTCGTAACCATTTTGCTGCAGGAGTGAAAAAGCCACGTTTCGGTTGCTTGAGTATGTATTCAGGCAAGTCTTTTGCAAAAGCTTTTTTAAGAAGCTTTTTATTTGTAAAAAAAGAAAATTTCTTTGAGACTGGAATTGAAAGAGCGTAATCAATAACTTCTTTATCAAGAAAAGGCACCCGAGCTTCGACTCCATGCGACATAGACATGGTATCAGAAAGCATAAGGGCAAAATCAACCAACCATGTCTTCCGATCGGTGTTTAAAATAACTTCTTCAAAACCTGATCCTTTCATATACTGATTCATGAAATCAGAAGTGATTTTTGGCTGTAAAATGCCGGCGGCGAAAATAGGTCGCAAAGCATCGTCTTTTTGAAATAGAAATTGAGCATAACGATCAATCCAATTTCTCTTTGCTAATTTGGCAAACCTACTAGACACCCTAGACGCAGCATTTGTAATAAAAGTTGGTAACTTTTGATATACACTCGCTATATAACTCAAGCGATATCGTTCGTATCCCGCAAAAAGTTCATCTCCCCCATCTCCACAAAGCACAACGTCAGCAAAACCTTTCGTTGCTTTTGACAGTGCAAAAAGTGCACAGGCGGTAGGATTTGAAATCGGTTCATCCATGTGATAGACGACTTCTTTAAGCGATTTCATAACATCATCTGAAGAAATGAGCACTTCATGATGCTCCGTCTTATATCTTTGTGCAGTCTCTCGAGCCAAATCAACATCTTTATTATATTTACTCGCTTCTTCACCATCTCCCAAAGAAAATCCCACAGAAAATGTTTTAATTTTTGTATGTACTTTCGACACACAATCCAAAATAACACTTGAATCAATTCCACCAGAAAGGTATACACCGATTGGACGATCGGAAACCAACTGTCTTCGAACAGCATTTTCAACTTTTCTCTTTATCTCTTTTACGATCTCTCTTTCTCCAACTTTCGTCTCTTTAAAAATATCATTGTAATACTTTTCAATAGAGAGTCCTCCATTCTTGAAAAAACCTCGTGAGCCTTGGGGGAATTTAAAAATATCTGTAAACATTGTCAGAGGTTCTGGAACATACAGCAGTCTAAAATAATGGTTCAAGCTATCCAGCGACAATTTCCTAGATATTTCTGGATGTGAAAGAATCCCCTTAATTTCTGATGAAAAAATCATTTTTCCATCATTGATAGAATAGTAAAGTGGTTTAATACCAGCATGATCTCTGGCTAAAAAGAGTGTCTTCTCTTGAGTATCCCAAATTGCCAAAGCAAACATGCCATTAAATTTATTTACACAATCCTTACCCCACTTTATATATGATTCAAGAATAACTTCTGTATCACCTGTCGAAATAAATTTCACATCTGACAATTCTTTTTTAACTTCTTGAAAATTATAGAGCTCTCCATTATATGTAATAGCGTATCTACCGTCTTTACTTAGCATGGGCTGTGATGAAGCTACTGAGACATCGATAATACTTAATCTATTATGTCCAAAGGTTATCCCCTCACTACTCCAAATATTACTACCGTCCGGGCCACGGTGTTTAGTGCACTCGTTCATAAGCTTTGCCAAATCCTTATCTTCAAATGTAAATCCGTTTATTCCACACATATTATTTTTTCATCCAAATATAATTAGTATCCCCAGTCCCTGGAAAAACATATCCGCCGAAGCGTGCCAGACTTACATGCCATTTTCTGAAATTGGTACTAAAATATGGCTTAGTTGTTTGCTTATTTCCTATCTCAATAATTTCCAAACCAGAAATCTGCGCAATCGTTTTGAGTTCAGCAATTGTATATTCTCTCCAATGTCCATTAAAACCTTCACCGGCCTTTAAAAATGAAGCTATATTAGACATGGGAGCTTTTCCCAAAAGCATACGAAATCTATTAAGAAAATTTGAAACGTTAGGAGTGGCAACATATATTTTACCATCTTTTTTAACATAACCACTGAGATTCTCTATAAAGCCCTTTACATCTTTCTGATGTTCGATCACGGCAATACTTAAAGCAACATCAAATCCTGTATTTTGTGTAGAATTAAAAAGATCTCCAGATGAAATATCCAGACCTCCCTTTTTCCATATTTTTTTTAGATTTTCAATATCTGCAACATTATATGAATTCCTTGGCTCAAAAACATATTTATCAATACCGACTACATAGTATCCAAGATTCTTAAGCGCTAAAGCTAAAATTCCTATTCCGCATCCGACATCGATGATCCTATCTTTTTTTGATGTATTTTTTACAATACTTTTAAGATGAAAAATATTGTTATCAAATTCCCACCTTTGAGAATCAGAGTGCGGGGCTAGTGTAGAATATGACTTCTTTAGAGCTTCGGTCAGAGAAGATGTAGTGCTATTCATCACAAAAGATTAGCATTTATCAGTCGTTTTGGATAGACAATGCTCCAGTGACTATTTCATCAATTTTTGCTAAAGAAAAGAGTGTTTTTGAAGTGTTTTTTGCATTTACTGAGATTGTATTTCTTAATACTCTATCTTTAAGACTTACAAGTGCTTTGCAATAATCATCAACAGTAAAAGCAAAAATGATGTTTTGTTTATCATAAAAAGGATAGTCCCCAATTCCCCTTTTGGATGTAATAGTCGGAAAACCCCTAGTCAATGATTCAAAAATCTTTTGTTGCATTCCAGCACCAAAAAGAGACGGTATCAATGCTACATCCATAGTACTTAGAAATGAATCAAGATTCTCTTGAAATCCAGCATACTCGACATTATCTTTCAAATATTGATTGAACTCAGTCGGAAATTTATTTCCTAAAATGAAAAACCTGAAGTCGTCAGGGTTAGTTTTGAATATCCTTGGAGCAATTTCAGCAATAACTATTTTTAAAGCTTGTTTATTATGTTCAACAGTATATGTCGATCCCATGAAAAAAACTTTAATTGGTTTTAAATCTCTGCACTGTGCTTTAAATCGTATATATTCTGGCAGAGCTCTCAAGGGAAGATTTATAACATTCTTTGCGCCTAATTTTTTATACTTTTTTTCTTCTTTCGGTGTAATGGATAGAATAACATCGCTTAAATGAAGCGTGATTATTTCACCGATAAGTTTTGGAATATACTTTAGTAAATTAATCAGACTTTTTCCATCTTCCTCTATAAAGTGCTGAGGTTCAAAGTTAATCGATCGAGTAATTATTTTTACTTTATATTTTTTAGGAATCCAGTACAAAGGCCATAAATATGTATACTCAAACCAAGCAACATCTGGCTTCCAATCCAAGACTTGATCCAAAACTACTTTTTGAATAGAAGGTTCACTATATTCAAAAGCCGCACCATCCATATAAAGTGGGTTTTTAAATTTACTAAAAAACTTCTGTATCCTTTCTTTTTTTGATAATTTTTTATTACTATATTTATATGGAACTCCCATTATCTTAATTCCGAGGTCTTTTGCTGTTTGCTCTACGAATTCTTGAGTTTGCCATTCATTAAGCTTGGCAATGACTCGTACATCATGCCCCAAACGGATGAGCTGGCGAATACCGTAGGCTCTATCGAGCTGTT
>JAYTYJ010000096.1:0-4580 GCA_043742445.1 Candidatus Tayloriibacteriota bacterium
TATTCATTTTTACTTCTGGGATGTTCATAATGATACCTTAGGGATGCCTCCGCATCACCCTAAAATGTGACCCCACAGAGAGTCGAACTCTGGTTAACGGATTGAAAACCCGTTGTCCTAACCGTTAGACGATGGGGCCAAACTAACGTCGATACTATAACATTTTTTCGTAAAAAGGCAAAAAGTTTGAATAAAAATGCTAAAGAGTATAGTATATAATGACAGTTAAATTTTAAATAAATTTGCGCGATTAGCTCAGTTGGTAGAGCATGGGATTGACGTTCTCAGGGTCGCAAGTTCGAGTCTTGCATCGCGCACATGATCACTTTAGGAATCGAAACAAGTTGTGATGAAACTGCATTGTGTCTGCTTGAAACAAAAGAGAGCACTTACCGTGTCCTTGCAAATATCGTACACTCTCAGATCGACCTACATCGCGAGTTTGGTGGAGTTTTTCCAATGCTTGCAAAAAGAGAGCATATTAAAAACTTACCTATTATCTATGAAAAATTAATAAAGGACTCAGGAATTTCAGAAACCATGATAGAAAGAATTGCTGTCACACAAGGACCAGGTCTCGAGCCTGCCCTGTGGACTGGTATCCTTTTTGCCCAAGAACTACAAAAAAGACTTGGTATAAAAGCCATCCCAATAAACCACATGGAAGGGCACATAGTAGCTTGTCTAATCTCTGATATATCGAAAGAATTTAAAGCACTCAAAACAATCGACTTCCCTGCTTTAGCAATACTCATAAGTGGAGGGCATACCGAAATTATCCACATAGAAGATTTCGGAAGATATAAAATATTAGGAAGCACAGTCGATGATGCCATAGGAGAAGCTTTTGATAAAGTAGCAAGGATGATGAATCTCACCTATCCAGGTGGACCGGAAATTTCAAAACTGGCGGAACAAGCACGCAAAGAAAACCTAAAAAAAGAAATTACTCTACCTCGTCCAATGATTCATTCAAAAAATTTAAACTTTTCTTTTTCAGGATTAAAGACGTCAGTGTTATATACTCTACAAAAAATTGGGATACCGAGTAATGAACAGAAAAAAGATATTGCCAGAGAATTTGAAGATGCGGTTACTGAAGTTCTTATATCAAAAACAAAAAAGGCACTCGATGATCATGAAGCAAAAGTACTGATTATTGGGGGTGGGGTTATAGCAAATAAGCATATTCGAGAAGCTTTCGAGAGGTTCTCTGAAGAACGTTCTATACCCCTCTATTTACCACTATCTGCCCTTTCAGGCGACAATGCCCTGATGATCGCACTTGCAGGCGCAAAGAAGCCCTCGAATGACTTCGAGGGCTCCGTTGCAGCTTTTAAAGCTGAGGGTAACTTATCCTTATAAGTTACTTAATTTAGATTATTTTTTACTAACACCAAATAGCCATTTTACCCAATTCCATATACCTACGAATAAGTGTCCCGTAGCTGATGCAGCACCACCAACAGATGCAGTCTGACTGTTATTGTTGTCTGTGTTTAAACCAACATTAGTTGAAGTTGCTGTTGTACTTGAACTGTTTCCAAGATCAACAATATTTTCTCCTTGAGTATTTAAGCCCTTTTTGTATGCAGTGATTATCGCAAGATGTTCAGTCGTCAATGAGAATGTAGATTTACAATATAATTCATTAACTTTCTTTTGTGTTGTAAAGTATACAGAACCAGTAGGAGTTGAAATGCCCCATGGAGTTAAGATATCACTCATATACTTTGTTTGAAAAGCTTTTACAGCTTCGAAAGTCTTTTGATCAAATGTACCGTTAATGTCTACAGTAAGTCCTTCAGTATTCTTTAGGAATGATTGAAGCTTTGTAACTTCTGCAGTAACATTATTGTTACCTGATTTCATATATGTAGTGATATAAGCACATCCAGATATGTTGGTAAGGATTGGAAGTGAAGTACCTCCACTCTTGTATAGACCACCACCGCTAACGTTACCAACTTGAGGAGTTAGCAGATTACCAGAAGTATTGCCGTTATTTACAGTTGCAGGAACAATTGATCCTGATGTATTTCCATTATCTTGTGTTGCTGGAGCATTTGAACTAGCAGTGTTACCGTTTGATACAGTATCTGGAGCTGAAGTGTTTCCATTATCAATAAGACTTGGAACAGATGTATTGCCGTTATTTACAGTTGCAGGAGCATTACTCATTGCAGTTGTACCGTTATCAGAAACCTCAATTGCAAATGCAGGTGAAATAAACACTGCGAAAGCTAGAAAGGTTACAAATAACGTCGAAATTCCGATTTTTATATAGTTCATAATGTTTATAATTAATCTAAATTGCTAATTTTCTTACCTTATCATATATTAAAAAATATGTCAATAGCTTTTATACTTACACTTCATGTTTTAGGTAAAAAAAGAGCCGGCTGTTAGGCCGACCCCTTGTTGAAAACGTAAATCCTCTAGAGGATTTACGGGTATTTGAAGAATGCCATAGGTAGTGTAGTGCCGTTGCCTGCCTTCATGACAAAGGTGTAACTCTGGCCACCCCGGACTACACCAGCGTCCTGATAAGGACCACTCGGGTTGCTAGATCCAAGTAAGGGATATTCCTCGGTGTTACCACGTCCATCGTCTGCGACGATGAGTGAGGGTTTTCCGCCAACCCGCCCAGCCCTCAGCACGGGGCGATCAAGCACAATGGGCGTAACCAAACTTACAGTTAAGCTCTTTGAACTCTGACCAACACTGAGGGCAATACTTACGGAGTAATCCCCAGAAATATAGTTGCCCACCTGTTTGACTTCATCGTTTGTCTCGACATCATAGCTCTTGAAGCCGATCACCACCACTACCTTCGCGACGAGTTGGTCAGCTGAACCAGTAGTGACCTGAGTCCCATCCGCACGCCAACCGATTGCTAATGATGTGTAACTGTTCCCGGTGAATGCGATATGCTGACGTAGGGAGTGATTCCCATAGTCGTTACTATCGAGATCCGCCATGAACATGCTGAGACTAAGGTCGTTCGCGCCGACCTTACTGCTCGCGCCCGCAATGATCCAGACAGTGTTTCCATTTCCATTCGCCCAAGCCCCAGAAGGGCTGAATGAGCGTTGGTAGAAGATCTTGGTTGAAGTCATGAGCGAGTCGGCAGTGATGTGGTCGATGCGACGAGCATCAGACAAAGACGTGGGTGACCCGGTCGGCAGCGTGCCAGTGGATTTGTATCTATTCAACGCCACGGTCATCAGGTCCACGAAGGCCGCATTGGCTTTCGGAGACCCCTCAAAAGGGATGAGGTTGATGTCGTATTGGGCGCCGAGAAGGAGATTGAATCCGAGAAGGAAGTTGACGAGAACTGCAATTTTAGCTTTCATTTTGACAATAATTCGTTGAATCTACTTATCTCACAAGGAAACGCTTCTAGACACACGTCCAGATGCTGTGGTCTTTTGGACCATTCCTATGTCAAACAATAAACTCTCTGCCACGCAACCTATCATATCTTGACGTATTTGTCAATCAAGATACATCTATTGAAAAATAGTCTTGATGCTATAATAAATGCATGATTTTTATTTATGCTCTTTTAGCTGGAATGCTCCCTGCCTTACTCTGGCTTTGGTTTTGGCTTAAAGAAGATAGCCTTCAACCTGAACCTAAAAAAATAATCACCACCTCTTTTATCGGTGGTATGTTAATGGTTATTCTAGGAGTAATTTTCGAAAAATATGCATACGATATTATAAATAATGAAACATATAGATATATTGCTTGGGCAGCTATTGAAGAGCTTTGTAAATTTATTGCTGTGGCACTCATCGCCCTAAATTCTAGATACATGGATGAACCTATTGACGCAATGATTTACTGCATCACTGTAGCACTTGGTTTTGCGGCATTAGAAAATACCCTTTTTATACTCTCCCCTTTCCACGATGGAAATATTTCTAAAGGAATCGTCACAGGTGATATGAGATTTATCGGAGCCACACTCGTGCATACAGTTTCAACAGCGGTAATCGGTTTTATGATTGGTATCGCCTATTATAAAAATGCTTTAACAAAAACACTTTCTCTTATCGTTGGAGTTATCCTCGCTATCGCATTGCATGCTAGCTTTAATTTGTCTATAATTAATGAAACGGTTACGAATACACTTAAAGTTTTCAGCTGGGTTTGGATAGGGGTCGTCATTCTTATTATTCTTTTTGAAGAAATAAAAGGAGTCAAAGAAAAAGAGAAGAAAATATAATTTATTATTAAGCTTAATCGCACATTATACATATGGCAAAAGAAAAGAAATCATTTTTTGAAAGAATTACTGGAACAGTCCGAATGGATGAAGATTCTGATGAACCTCAAGAGGAAAAGACCACTAAAGGAGTCACTGCTTGGGAAGAAGATGATGATAAAGAAGGTGAATTAACTGTAGATGTATATCAAACTGCGGATATGATAGTAATAAAAGCTATGATTGCAGGTGTTCGACCCGAAGATTTAGATATTTCTATTACCAGAGACATGGTTACGATAAAAGGAAAGCGTGAAGAAGAAAAAACTGCTCATGATGATGACTATTTTATGCGAGAACTCTATTG
>JAYTYJ010000097.1:0-9289 GCA_043742445.1 Candidatus Tayloriibacteriota bacterium
ATTGAATATGCTAGAAATGTCCTTGGTCTTGCCGGAGCACATACCGCTGAGATAAATCCTAAAGCGCCACACGTGATCATTGATATTATGCCAGATCAGAAACAAAAGCTTTTAGATAAAAATTATGGTGGTAGTATGCGACTCGGAACATATAAGGCTATCCTTCTTAAAGGATCTATTGCTGAGACTGCTTATGATAGTTTAACTATTCTCGAACGACATAGACATAGATATGAAGTAAATCCAAACTATATTCAAAAATTAACTGATGCTGGTTTGGTTTTTTCTGGAACTTCTCCAGATGGGACTTTGATGGAGATTGCCGAGCTACCTGTAGAAGATCACCCATTCTTTCTCGGAACGCAATTTCATCCAGAATTCCTCGCTCGACCACTTTCTCCACATCCGCTTTTTACTCAATTTATAAAAGCGGCTAAGAATAAGGGTTCGAAATAAAATTCTGATAAAAATTTTATTTCCTTTTTATCGAAGTTTTATCTGGATTTTATCTTATTTTGCTAGGATTAAGAAGTTATATGGTCGATATAACAAATGTGTAATATGTTGTGTTTGTTTTTCTATCTAACAGAAACACCTTATCGGGGGTACACGGTAGGGTGTTTACTGTGAGTCTAAAGATTTACTTCTTATGTTCCTGTGCGTTGATCATCCCACACTTTTTGTATTTTAAAAAAAGGATATAGCTGGTATGTTAAATAAGATGGGATACTCTAATATCACACGATATAATGTCGGATATCGTAGAAGAAAGTTAGGTTTCAGAAAGTATTTAAGGGGAGAAATTAAAAAACATAAAGCGTGGATTAGGAGTCAAGCTATAAAGAAATACGGCGAGAGATGTGAAGTATGTGGTTATTCTGGAAGCGTTGATGTTCATCATGTTGTACCTAAGTATAAAATAGGTCTGGTATTTTAAAATTAAAAAAAGAGATGATAGATGTTATAAAGTCCTATTACTTTTAGATTAATTTTTGTGATGTGGGGCTTTAATCATTCCACATTTTTTCCACTTATAAACCTCTTTGGTTTCTGGGTTAATAGCTCCGCAAGGACATGGATCATTTCTTCCAGCTTCTGGTTTCTTTGGTGTCGAGTTTTCTGATACTGAAGACTTTGTTTCTCCTGTTATAGTTTGTGCTTGTTCGTGAACTTCTTTAAGCTCTACAGCTTCTGGAGTTATGATCCCGCCCCCGATATGGGGAATAAGGTTCATAATTTGGTTATTTATAGCTGCTTGCATTTCTTTGAAAAGTCGAAGTCCTTCTTTTTTATATTCAACAAGTGGATCTCTTTGTCCATATGCTCGTAGATTTACTGATGAGCGTGTATAGTCCATGACTTCAAGATGTTCAACCCAGAAAGTATCTATAGATTGAAGCATGAGTTGACGAACAACTATTAGGAATCGTTCCTTTGTAAGCTGATCTATTTTTTCGCCAATTACTTTTTTAAGATCAGGATTCTCTCCAATAACTTCATTTAGTTTTACTTCAACATCCCCCTCTGTTCCAAGGAGAATAGCTCGTCTACGTTCATAAACTGTCTTTCGTTGGTGATTCAAAATATCATCGTATTCTAAAATATGCTTTCGAGAATCGAAATTAAATCCTTCTATCTTTGATTGGGCACTTTCTAGCGACCTTGTAATTATTTTATTTTCTATGGCTTCATCTTCGGGCATATTTAGTCTACCCATAAGACCCTTGATAGTATCAGAAGCAAAAACTCGCATCAAAGAATCTTCAAGAGATACAAAAAACTGCGTTGCTCCGGGATCACCTTGACGACCTGATCGTCCTCGAAGCTGATTGTCGATGCGTCGAGCTTCATGTCTTTCTGTTCCAAGTACGAAAAGCCCTCCAATTGATTTTATTTCTTCATACAGATCTTTTCCCCCAGGGTTTCCTCCGAGTCTAATATCCACTCCTCGACCCGCCATGTTTGTAGCTATAGTTACCGCACCCCTTTTACCAGCCTGAGCAATTATTTCTCCTTCTCTCTCGTGATTCTTTGCATTTAAAATCTCATGAGGCACACCTTCTGCTCGTAGGAAATCTGAAAGTACTTCATTTTTTTCAATAGAAACAGTACCAATAAGCACTGGCTGACCGGCTTTATTTAATTCTTTTACTTTCTTTGCAATAGCTTTGTATTTTCCAACTTCTGTCTGGAAAATGAGGTCATTATTATCTGCTCGCTGGCCAGTCTTGTTTGTGGGAACGATAACTGTTTCTAGTCCATATACTTTATAAAATTCCTCAGCAGATGTAGAAGCTGTTCCTGTCATTCCTGAAAGTTTTTTATAAAGTCTAAAGTAGTTTTGGAACGTGATAGAAGCAAAAGTCCGGGATTCCTTTTGAACAGTAACTCCTTCTTTGGCTTCAATTGCTTGATGAAGTCCTTCTGACCAACGTCGTCCAGGCTGGAGTCGTCCCGTGAATGTATCGACGATAACGATATCTTCTTCTTTTATAACGTATTCTGTGTTGAGATCGTAAAGTGCCTTTGCTTTTACTGCTGTTTCTAAATGATGGACGTACTTGATTCCTTTTTCTGTATAAATATTCTCAACTCCAAGCTTTTTCTCAGCTTTTTCAATTCCTTTTGGAGTTAAAGAGATGGTTCTTTGTTTTTCATCGACAGTATAGTCTTCATCTTTAATAAAATCCTTTACCATGCTAGCAAAGATTTGATAAAGATTTTCTGAATCTGTCGTTGGGGCAGAGATAATGAGTGGAGTTCTAGCTTCATCGATAAGGATAGAGTCTATTTCGTCTACAACTGCATAATTGAATTTCCTTTGGCGAAGATTTTTGGCTTCATATTCCAAGTTGTCTCGTAGGTAATCGAAACCAAATTCATTGTTAGTCCCATAAGTAATATCCGCCATATACGCTTCATGACGTGTAACAGGGCGGAGATACTCATGCACGACTTTAAAAGAGCCTAAAGTATCTCGAGTTTCGTCTAGCTCTCTATGACTCGGATCATATATAAATGAACTTTCATGATTTATGACCCCAGTAGTAAGCCCAAGGAAATTGTAAATTTGACCCATCCAGACAGCATCTCGTCTTGAAAGATAGTCATTTACCGTTACAACGTGCACGCCTTTTCCCGCAAGACCATTAAGATACGCTGGAAGAGTGGCTACAAGTGTTTTTCCTTCACCCGTTCTCATTTCAGCAATACTACCGCTATTTAGAATGGCTCCACCAATGAGTTGTACATCAAAGTGCCTTTGTTTCAGAACTCTATATGAAGCCTCTCTAACTACTGCAAAAGCTTGAGGTAAAATAGAGTCGAGAGTTTCGCCTTTAGCTAGTTTGTCTTTAAATTCAGCTGTTTTTGCCCTTAAAGCTTCATCAGATAGAGCAGAGATTGTTGGTTCGAAAGCATTAACAAGTCCAGGAATAGACTCGTATCTTTTCAGTAGTTTCTTATTTGGATCGCCGAATATATTTTTTAATGAAAATGCCATAGTGACTGACACTATATCACATATTCTACCTCCGGTTCAATCTCAATTTCTGTTTTTTCATAGACTCTATCTACCATTTTCTGGGCGAGGGCGATTATTTCAGTTGCTGTGGCATTTCCGAGGTTTATGATGACCAAAGCCTGGTTTTTATAGGTTCCTACATTTCCTTTTTTAACACCTCTAAAACCGCAGAGATTGTCGAGTATCCATGCTATTGGAATCTTTACTTTTTTATCAGTAACTGGGTGGACTATCATATCAGGATATTTTTTAATAAGAGCTGCTGCTTGAGCGCTTGAGACGATAACGTTTTTGAAAAAAGATCCAGCTGTTCCATATTCTTTTATATCAGGAAGCTTTCTCTGGCGGATCTCAACGACTGCATTTCTCACCTGCTTTAACGTCGGTTCTTTTATTCTTTTAAAATCAAAATATTCTTGAACATCTTTGTATTCTAAATTCAAAGCACCTTTTTTCTTGAGAGCAAAAGTAACTGATAGGACGATATATCGTTTTGGATCTTCTTTGAAAATACTATTTCTATATGAAAATTTGCAGTCGGTATTTGTGAGATCTTTATATTCATCTTTAACAACATCGAGAACGTGCACAGAGTCGATAGTATCTTTTACTTCACTTCCATATGCACCGATATTTTGGACTGGAGCAGCGCCAACAGTTCCTGGGATATATGAAAGATTTTCTAAACCATATAGTTTCTTTTCTACGGTCTGTTCTACGAAATCATCCCAATTTTCTCCAGCAAAAGCAGTGACCGAGGTTTGATTTCCTTCTTCTTTGTATGTAATACCTTTCATTTCCATCTTAATGACGATTCCTTCGAATCCTTCATCCGCCACTAAAATATTTGAACCACCACCAAGTACGAAAAAAGGCACTTTGTATTTTTTCGAGTAGCTGACAGCTTCTATGAGTTCATCTTCATTTTTTACCCGACAAAAAAAGCGGGCAGGGCCGCCAATCCTGAATGTCGTATGGTCCTTGAGTGGTATGTTTTTTTGAATTTCCATATTGCGCCGAATGTTGACGAACGGGTGTTAGCTCCAAATATAATGTCTAAATTAAGATGTGAGTACAGCCGGTCGTCAACACTTGGTACAATAAGTCTATTATAGCAAGAAGTCAATCTACTACACAATCGAGACTATCAATATTTCAATCATCGATCAAGGTATTGGGCTTGGTCAAATAATGTGCTTTCCCGTACGAACCCCTTCAGGGGAGGGCCGAAGCCGTAGTGAGACTAGTATATCGAAATAGTTAATTATTACGCACTATGATTCCAAATATAATCAAACATAATACGAAATGTCTCTGCAATGTATTTACTTTCAATGGCGACGGTGAGGATTGACTCTTTGAAATTAGTAATCGCCACTTTATCACCATATACAATGATCTGTGCGGGAATATTGAGCTTATCAGCAGGAACTTTCTTTCGTGTAATGAGATATTTTTCATCATGCTCAATGGGAGTAGCGAAGGCCTGTCCACTAGCATGAGGAGTTATAGCTTTTGTCTTAATATTTTTCGCCACCTGCTTTTCAATCTGTTCTTTTATTAAATGTAATACTGCTTGCCTGCCGTCATTGATAGGTGAACTCATAACAAAGATATCTTGACCTATGTCGAGTATATCCTCGTATATTCTCTGTATACCAGGAACTCCCTCGTAGAATTGTATATTAGGTTTTCCAAGAAGTGCATTGAATTCTGATGAAAGTGCCCCAAATATTGTGCTGAAATCTGAAAAAGCATGATCAAGGCTCTGCTTCCTTTTTTCAACCATCTCTTTTATGTTTCTAGGATGCTTCGGCAGGAAAAGTGTTATCTTACCTATATCCTCCCGCTTTTCAATGAGATTAAGTTCCATAAGCTGATCGAGAATCTTGTATGTTAGGGCTCTGCCAACGGTTGTTTTCGCTGCTATTTGCTTGGCAGAAGAAAAACCATTACTTAAAAGATAGAGGTATATTTTTGCTTGCTCCAAACTTAGTCCACAATCAACAAGTGTTTTTTCATTCATTTTGTTACAGAATTATGACAATAATAAGCTTATAATATAAGCCTACTACAGATACTGTTATATTTCAAGGATATTTATGTTGATAAATAGCATCATGTATTGACAATTCTATTTACTATGCTATGATTATCTAAGAAACGATAGATACGGGATGAGCAATCGCTTACCGCTGTCGTCAGTCAAATTCGGACAAAATTGAAAAAATGAAGACTACCTATTTCGGTTTCGGTATCGCCCCGTCAATGTTCCCCGGGAACTGCTCCATCCGCAAGGAGGAGCTCTCGCCGGAAGATGCAAAGGCGGTTATTGCAGAGGGTGTCACCTCCTGCCTCAACCCGAGCCACCATGCTAGCATCAACGTCATGCAATCTCGGTTTGGGATCTCCGTTGAGATTCCCGCAAAAGCGCCGAGTGTCTCTCTTGTGAGAGGCGACCGACTCGTGGTCATGGGAGTCGCAGGACTCCCCCGGCTTGAGGGTCGGCATGAGTACAGCGCCGAAGAGGTGGCGGGTGCGAAGTTCAACTTCGCCCTGTTCACGGTCACCGAGTAAAATCGGTAGGTTGAAAGACCCAAGTAAAACTTTCCTCTGCCCGTTGAGTAAATGGGTTGCTTCTCGGAATGTGTATTCCGACTGATGAGTCCAAAAGGACGAAAAGCAGAAAGTTCTTTAAAAATCATGCTCATAGTTTTTTGAATATTTAATGTAAGTATTTAGACAACTATGAGCATGAAAACCAACTCAGTTATCGGGGCTGCCATCTGGGCAGCCATAACCGCCATCAACACTGGCTGCGACATGGAGACTGACAAGAGTCAGTTCAACCAAACCATGTTTCCAACCAATCACTGGAAAGTGGTTGGGCACGGGACAAACGGGGAAGTTGTGGTGGAGACAACATCCACCAACCTTGTGGAGTACCTTCGGGTGCACAAGGCCACCGCAGTCAGCACCTTGACGAATAACCAACCCGTAAGGGTAGAAATGGTCGTTCGTCCGGTACCGATGGGACGGGTGCTTTTGATCAGTTCGAAAGCCTACCCCGCATCGGAGTGATGATAAGGTTGAAAGTGAACCTTTAAAATTTTCCTCTGCCCATTGAGTGAGTGGGTGTACAGCAACCAACATTATTCAACTTCGGTTGGATACATGAGTATAAGGTAACAAAGAACGACACCTTATTGCTTTTGGGATTTGATCGGCTGACTGTCCGATCTTGAGTTCGAAACTAGTACCGAGGTAACGGTAATACTGATGTGGAGTAGTCAAACCACATGCTCGATACATCTATCGAGCACTTTATTGAGTTCATGATATATGTCGTGGATTCATAGAGTAGAGTTCTTTAAAAAGACCAAACCCAAACCTCAACCGCAAACCCGACCGATGGTTCAGTTATGATATGAATACAAAAGTTTTCCATCCCACAAAGAAGTCAGCTTTTGGTGGGGGTTACTCCGCCAATAGTCTTGCCTCTGCAGCAGCAAACAAGAAGGTTGATATGGTGGAAGCAAAAACCACCATTCGCTCGAGTCGCAGGACGCGGGCACACCTTCTGGCGGGAAGCCAGATCGAAAAAAATATAGCTCTGAGAGAGCAGAAACGCATTTCGAGCTGGTGGCACCGACGTCGCACGTGGCGCTCTTACCGTGTTGGGAATCGCCTAGGGAAGGTGCATCCTTCCGACAAAGACCAGATCTCTGGTTTCTGGGTGCAATTCCCCGACAAGAGTTCCGAGTGGGTCAAATAAGACAAAAGGCTTTAAGTAGGTGTGCCTTAGAACACCAGAGGAGAAAAGTACGATGTACTATCTTCATTGTCGGCGGTACGGGGTGGTGGAGGGGCCTTACGAGAGTGACGCTCTCGCAGGGGGTGCCTTGGAGGACTAGGGTGATTCCTGGCTAGAGACACGAAAGGTTGAAAGTAAACCTCAAAACTTTCCTTTTGGGCGATAAGTGATCGTCTCTGTTCTTGAGATGTGTATCTTAACTGATGAGTCAGAAATGACGAAAACAGAAAACTGGCAGTTCTTTAAAAAATTAGGAATGGTCGATGAAAAAATATTTCTTGAACTTGAGTGCTCGAGTAAAATGGCATTAGGAATTTCTCCTTTACTTCAGGATCTACAATATGTTTTTTATACTCGCTGAAAATCCTATCTGTAAAAATGGGCTAGCTGTGTGGTACGACGTCGGAACTCATTTTAGACCTTCACAATCTTTTTAACAACAGAATCAACAAACAGTCTAAATGCTGGCCGGTCTTCTTTTTTGTAAATCATCTTTACTCCAATCAAATGTCCTTCAGGACAAGAAAAATCTTTTTTTGTAATGGGTACTTTTGAATTTGATATTCTGTCGATATACATCCTACGTAGATTTCCCGGGCCATCTTTTTGATAAAGACAGATAGCAGAGCTGCATTTTTGACAAGAGATACTTAAGAGTCTGGAGTATCCACCTCTCGCTTTTTTAAATTTATCATTTTTTATAATTGTTTTTTTCATTTTTATATTTGCTGCCAGACTTGGAATCGAACCAAAATTTTCGCTTTCAGAGAGCGACGTCCTACCTTTAGACGATCTGGCAATGCATCTAAAATACCTTAAAACGACGCTTCTTGCAACGATTTCTATGTGCGCTATAATGTATGTGTGTGAGTACGAGAAAGCCTTAGGGCTTAGTTGTAAGTACTTCAATATAAAATGTCTACATAAGGTTCTGCCTCGGCAGAATTTTGTGTTTATGGAAAATCGATTACATTTGTTATACTATCTTTGCAAAGAATGACGGAACAATTCAAACAAACTCTTGGGTATTTATGTGTCATCGCAATCGCAGTAGGTGGTTTTGTTTATTATAAAAAAATAAATGCTCCATGTACTCATCCTATTCCATTTAGAATCGGTACTATGGATACTCAATTTGGTTTGAGTCAAAAAGATTTTTTAATTGATATTGGAATGGCTGCTGATATTTGGAATCAGTCACTTCAAAAGAAACTTTTCCAATACGATCCAAAAGCTGAACTAAGTATTAATCTTCTGTACGATGATCGCCAGAAGTCTGTAGTGCTTAGAGATCAGATCGATTCTAGTAATACTACTGCTAATCAGAAAAAGCAGGCACTCAATGATGCTAGAGATACATATGCTTCTATGAAGCTAGAGTATGAAACTGCAGTTAATAATTTCAACACTCAAAGTCCTAGCTACAGTCACCAAGAATATATAGTTAAGAGGAAAATAATTGAAGATCAAAGACAAAATCTAAATAATCTCTCAAATCAAACAAATTCTTTAGTTTTAGATTACAATTCTTTTATCCAAAAAATAAATGAAAAAGTGGTTGTTGTAAATAAAAGTTCAGGAGAAATTGAAGAAGGATTTTATACACCTGCTTCGCATAAAATTGATATTTATGAATATGAAAACAAAGTAAGGTTGATACGAGTCTTGGCCCATGAACTTGGACATGCACTTGGCTTAGGTCATAACGACAACCCAGAATCTATTATGTATAAATTAAATGAAGGGAAGACTGAGAGTTTGACTAAGGATGATATATCAGCTTTAAAAGAAGTTTGTGGATTAAAATAACTAACTACTTCTCTTATGGTGCAACAGCATATCCACTGCATGTTCCATTGATCCTGCTGGAGTAATCATTCCACCATTTACAAAGAATATTTCATCGGCATTTTCTATGGTATTAAGGCGATGAGCAATGATAACCTTTGTTG
>JAYTYJ010000098.1:0-8970 GCA_043742445.1 Candidatus Tayloriibacteriota bacterium
CTAGAAGTCCTAGGCCTGAAAGGAAGAATAAAATGACTGATAAAAACTTCGATATTCGAAACTCCAACTTGACTCCTCGAAGAAAGGAAAATGCACTAAGTACAAAAGAAATAGGTATAAGGTAGTAGCCAAAACCAAACCAAGTTTTTAAAAAAATAAATATGATTCCACCGATTGGATCTGCAAGGTGAAACGGAGCTAATATAAAAAGTAAAGCAATAAGAAAAAATATTATTGCAAAGACTGCTTGCATCGTTTCTTTACCAACCTCACTGCCGTATCTCAACTTTCGATCTTCTTTGTTTTTTCTTTTTACTGCCATATATTTTATGCCTAAATCATATCATACTATTGTTTTTATATTCATAGCATGTCATAACGTATAAAGTCACTTTACATCGAGGACTTGTCTTATATATAATGGACATAAGATTTCTGATAAAAAAATATAAGACAATATATTTCTAAAAAAGACATATAAAAAGACATGAATAAATTTATAACTCAAAAAACTCAAAAAATAGTTTCTGCACTTTATTTGATAACAGACATCATAAAAGACAATGATATTATGAAATGGGAAATAAGAGAGGAGGGTGTATTAATGGTCTCTAAGTGTTTGATGATAGATACTTCATTTCCTGTAGAAAAAGATCATGCGACAAAACTATTTTTAGCATCACTTGAAAAAGTAATTCTCTTTTTAAATATCTCACAGACTTCATTTTTAATATCAAAGATGAACACCTCAATCGTCATCGCTGAAATAGAATCTCTGATACATTTTATTACCAAAGAAAATAAAGAAAACAGTCTACCAGGTTATATACTTTCTGATAATTTTTTTGCTCAAGAATTAGAGTCTAAGAATGATAAAGGACAGGATCTATTATTAAAGACATTTTCTAAAGATGATTCAAAAATAATGCCTAAAAGTAGTGATAGAAAAGATAGTATAATAGGACTATTAAAAAAAGACTCAAATTTAACAATAAAGGACTTTACAAAAGTCATCAAGGACTGCAGTGAAAAGACTATACAAAGAGAGTTGATTTCTCTGGTCAAAAAAGGCGTTGTTAAAAGAATGGGGGAACGACGTTGGAGTACGTATTCTTTGTCATAGTAGTTATCAAAAGGCGATTAAAATTTATTGACTTTTCATTCATATTTATGTAGTATGGAGAAGTTGATTCTGGTTTTTTGAAAGACCAGTTATCCACATATAGTTTGCAGGTTTATTCCCTTAGGGGATATAATATTCTGCAAGGTCTTTGACAATTAAATTCCATTAAGTATTTCTGTATATCTTTATTCGGATACGGTTAGCCAATCCCGATCTTCAGTCATAAACCCTTATAGCCTAATCTCCCAGATTATGTCGAATATAAGCTGGGGGAAATGGTGAATAGTTTATCAGTTAAGTTAGTACAAATATTTTTTTCTCAAAATTATTAATAACCGAGAAAAAAATATTTAATTATAAATATTATTATGAAAAAATCTTTAAAAGTAGCTATCGTTGCTTTGGCAATAGTAGCTTTCAGTGCAACAGCAAGTGCAGCACTTACTTCAAACCTAACGGTTGGTAGTACAGGTGCAGATGTATCTGCTCTTCAGTCTTGGTTGATTAGTAAAGGCTTCGCTATTGCTTCAGTAAGTTCAGGAGCAGCACAGCCAGGTTACTTCGGCTCACAGACAAAGGCAGCACTAGCAGCTTATCAAACAAGTGTAGGTCTTCCTGCATACGGTTTCTTTGGTCCCCTTACACAGGCTAAAGTTAACGGTGGAGCAATGGCTACTCCAGGTAGTTCATCTTTCGTTTGTCCTTCATGGATGACATGTACACCTACAGCTGGACAGACAGTTCCAACAGCTCCTACACCAGGAGCAGTGACTACAGCAAATGACGGAAAAGACGGCTCAATTACAGTATCAAGTTCATCATTTGTATCATCAAGTCAGACATTAAAGAAGGGTGATATGGATAAGGGTATCTTGGCTGTTAAGGCTCGAGCTACAGTTGGAAACGTTTCAGTCACACGATTCGATGTTCACTTTAACTCACGACCGTGGTTAGTTTTCGGAAGTCTAACTTTGAAGGACGCTGTTTCAGGAGCTACTCTTGCAACAAAGACTCTTTCAGGACCATCTGATGTAACAGAAGTTACAGTGGGAAGTGATTATCTTGTTAGATTTGATAACGTAATGTCAATAGTTACACCTAACGTTGACACAACTTACGTTGTTAACGCAAATGTTCTATCTGCAACAGACAAGATTCCTAATGGAGGTCTAACTGTTAATGTTAGTACAGATACTACAGGAATCAGAACAGTTAACGGTTTAGGTTACACAGATTCAACAGGAATCGTTGTAAATAACTCAGTTGTTCTTTCATCAACTGGATCTATAGCTGATCTATACACACGAGTAGGTGTTAACACACCAGATACAAGAACTGTAAACGTTTCAACAACAAACGTTACAACAGATCAGGTTCTCGGAGTATTCGATGTTAAAGTCCAGAATCAGGGAGCTAGTATAAATTCATTGTCGTTCCAGATCAACAACAGTAAGTCAAACGTTGCTGATTCAACACTATTCCAGAACGTTAGACTTTACGATGGTAGTACATACCTAGGTGGAGCCTCAACTCTATCAGGAACAACAGCTACATTCACAAACCTTACAATTCCTCTAACTCAGGATATCTGGAAGGGACTTACATTGAAGGCTGATGTTATTGCTACTTCTACTGCATTTACAGCTTCATCAACAATTACAGCTTCAGCTGTAGTTGGAACTGATTCTGCATACAGTACAGTTACTCTTACAAACGCTTCAAACCGATCATCAAACGATGTAACATTCGTTCCAAACGCTGGAATCACAGTGTCTAACTGGGTGATTAACAAGGGCCAGGTAACTACTCCTACAACAGGAACATGGTTAGCTGCATATCCTACAATCTCATTCACAATTACTAATACAGGAAACAATCCTATCTACATTAGTAAGACACAAAGTACAGCACTTGCAACAACGACTTCTTCAGGACCAGTTGGATCAACTACAGTTTCATCTGTAACAGCATCTGGATCAGTAACTGGAGATACATCAACATCATATGTTATCAATGGCGCACGAACATTCACTTACAACTTCACAGTTGATAATACGAATGGAACTACAGCTTCTAAGAAGATCAGTATTACACAGATCAACTATGGAACAGCTGGAGGTCTAGGAACTGATAACACATTGAATGTTAACTACAGTCTAGAAAACGCATACGTACAAGTACCGTAAGCTAGTCTGAAGTCATCCCTCCTCTCAACGGGTTAAAATGTTGAACAAAAAACCACCTTAACCGGTGGTTTTTTGTTTTGTCTAAAACTTGTTATAATCATATATAATTGATACTTATATATGCGTAATCCATTTGATCAAAACTTTTTTAGATTTCTTTTAGGTTTCACTTTAATCTTGGTGGCTAGTTTCGCACTCCTTTTTTTTGTTAAAGAGTATTCATCTTCACTGGATGGACAAGAAGCTAATTTAATTAAGTCAGAATAGTATTGAAGTAAAGCCCTCTCTAGAGGCATTTTTTACTTTTTTATTTTTTATTGTTGAATACTGGATTTTATCTCTTTTTTATTAAAAGTTTATTTGGATTTCATCTCGATTTTGTATGATGATTTTATTATTACTATAACTAAAAAATATGTATAAAAATAAAAAAATCATAAAGTTTGTATTAGTATGTGCATTGATCGCTAGTATCTTTTTACCAAGAATTTCTCATGCAGAGACGCATGTTTATGAAAACGATGTCCAAGAGGGATGGAGTTGGGATAAGGCCGGTAGTCCATATATCCTTGAAGAACCGATTTATGTTCCAAGAGGCAGCACTCTTAATATTGGAGAGGGTGTAGATATTGTTTCGACCACGACAGCTCTAGATGGACCCTATTCGCTTACCTTTGATGGAGATCTCAATGTTTTTGGAACAAAAGAAAACCCTGTAAAATTTACAGATTTATATTCTCTGTATTTTTCAAATGATACATCAGTTATTAAAAATGCAGTGTTCAATAAGACTGGATTAGATTTTATTAAAGCAACGAGTACTATTGAATCAGTTACTATAACGGGCGCTTTTAATGGGATCAATGCAAAGGCTAGCAGGATAAATGTTTCAAATAGTAATCTGAACCATAATTCATATGGCATTTCTTCGAATATGAATAGTCGTCTTCATCAAGTTCTTAACTCTACGCCAAATACTGGGGGTGAAGGTAATGTCCTTGCAGGTCTTTTTGATTCTACAATGGATGATACTCAAAATATTATTAGTATTAATGATTCACAGATTTTGGATAATAAAAATTTCGGGATTATCAATCAAACGTCTAATATGGTAGATGCCACAAATAATTGGTGGGGGAGAAAAGAAGGCCCATCACCATTAGAAATTTTTGGTGCAATAAACATTTCGCCATGGAAAGAAAAAGATCCTAGTTTTGAAGATGGTTCTCTGTGTTGTTCTAGTGTTTTATTTATTCCTGGATTTGAAGCGAGTAGGCTTTATGATACTGGTTCGAGACTCTGGGAACCATCATCAAATGATAATGTAAGGAGACTTTATATGGATCAAGACGGTAATAGTATAGATCCAAGTATCAGAGCGAAAGATATTTTGATAGTTGCACTTGGCATAAAGGCTATTTATAAAAGATTTGCGGATTATATGGATACTCAGGTATTTAATGGAACAATGCATGCTTGGCTCCCGTTACCATATGACTGGAGGAAGGGAGTGTACAATCTAGCGGACGATTTTGACTTAAAGAATATTACTGATCTAGCTTCGACTTCGATTACTGGAAAAGTGACTATTATTGCTCATAGTAATGGGGGTTTGTTTACGAAGGCTCTTATGAGAAAATTAGAAGGAGTAGGAAAAAGTAATATTATAGATAGAATTATAAATATCGCTGTTCCAGAGCTAGGTACACCGGAAGCTCTAGAAGCTATGTTGCATGGTACAGATCAAGGAATAGCAGCCGGTTTAATTTTAGATGAAAATAATGCTAGAACTTTTTCACAAAATTTACCCGGTGCTTATGGACTTCTTCCAACCAAAAAATTCTTTGAGAAAAATCCTATTACAGTTATAAATGATACTTTCTCAAAAACTCCAATTGCTGCGACTTTTGAAAAAATGAAAGAGTTTATATTAAATGGTTCCTTTTCTAAGGCAACCACAACGGATACAAGTATTCCTCTTAGATTGAATTCGAAACTATTATTTCCAAATGAAATTTTCCACGAAAGTGTTGATAATTGGCGGTCTTCTAGTACCACCAAAACTTTTTCAATCTTTGGTTGGGGAGAGCCAACTATGGAAGGTATAGTTTATAAATCTGAACCACACTGTGTTAAAAACTTTCTGAAGCTATGTCCAATACTTCACACTTCTATTTCTACTACTTCTGGCGATGGAACTGTCTTAACAAAAAGTAGTTCTGGGAATTCAGATTCTATATCATTTTTTAACCTTAAGAAGTTACATAAAGAGAGGTGGGAGAATATAAATCACGCTAATATTTTAAACTCAGCTGAAATGCTTAGTAAAATAAATCAAATTGTTACAAATACAAAAGTATCCACAACGAGTCCCCCAGATTATGAAAAATATTTTTCTTCTACAGAACCTATCGATGACTCTTACTATCTATCGATAAACGTATATTCTCCAGTCGATATTGATGTATATGATAGAAAGGGTCACCATACAGGACTAATTTATGATCCACAGTTTAATCAATATGTTCCTGATGAGAATTCGATCCCGGGAAGTAAATATGAACACTTTGGTACAAATAAAAGGGTGATCGTGCCCTTTGGAGAAGAATATCAAATATCCCTAAGTGGAAATGATGCAGGTTTATTTATTGTTGATGCCCAAGTATCATCTCCTCGCGGTTTCAATGATATTATTGCTTCAACCACATTTTCAGAACTTCCAGTGACGTTTCTTACTAATATTGATCTGATTATCGCTACAACGACTGCATCTTTGGCTAGTACTACAGTTATGAACATTGATATTGATGGAGATGGAGATACTGATGTCGTTAGCCATCCTATTGAATTTCTACATTCTACTACCACTGACTTTATAAAAGACATGCCAACCTATTTAGAATCGATGAGAAAAGTCATCGTCCTGCTAGGTCTACCTCCTTCAGTCGAAAAAATATGGCTAAATCGTATTGATGGTGTAGCAAAAGTAGCCCAGAAAAAAGATCCTAAAAAACTTGAAAAAATAGTACGTAAGCTTTCGACTAAGAGGTTTAAAAACAAGAAGATTAGTGAAGTACAAAAGACAGTCATCTTGAAACTCTTTGAAAATCTACTGTTAAGACTTGAAAATAATGATTATTGACTCTGAGAAGTGTTTTTGGTACTGTACTGATAAGGTCAGAGAAAGAAGGCAATACCATATATGGTAAAGGGAAACCTATAAGACCTTCCGAGATACTCTATAACCTTATAAAGGTCGTTATTAATAAGTAAATTTTGAAATAAATGGCACGTACAAAAGTACAGAAGAAAGAGATACTTGAAAAATTGGAAGTAATCGTCAAGGACGCTAAATCAATAGTCTTCGTCAATTTTCATGGTTTGAATGTGGCTCATACCACACAAGTTCGTAGAAAGCTTAAGAGTGAAAAAGTCGGATTCTTTGTTTCAAAGAAATCACTTACACGGAAGGCTTTGGAAGGAATGAAATTTGCTGGAACACTGCCAGAATTGGTGGGAGAAGTTGGAGTAGCTTATGGAGCAGATCTTATCGCTCCAGCGAGAGAGGTGTATGAATTCCAAAAGAAACATAAAGGAAATATAGCGATTCTCGGAGGAGTGTTCGAAGGGAAGTTTATGTCAAAGGAAGAAATGTTGGGTATTGCCCTTATTCCTTCACAGAAGACTCTCCAAGCTATGTTTGTAAATGTCATAAACTCACCTATACAGGGATTTGTTATGGCGTTAGATCAGATAGCAAAGAAAAAGACAGCATAGGTTATTCACTAGGACATTAAACATTATTTATTAACATTAAAAAAATATTATGGAAGCAGAAAAAGTAGATGTACCAGTAAAGTTTAAATCAATCGTAGAAGCAGTTGAATCAATGTCAGTTTTAGATCTTAACGAACTCGTTAAACTTCTTGAAAAGAAATTTGGAGTATCTGCAGCAGCTGTAGCAACCGCAGCTCCAGTTGTAGCTGTAGCAACAGACGAAAAGTCTACTGTAGCTCTGCACCTTGCTTCAGCAGGTGAACAAAAGATCGCTGTTATCAAGGTTATAAAGGAAGCTCTTGCTCTAGGTCTTAAGGAGGCAAAGGATATGGTAGATGGCGCCCCAATCCTTGTTAAGGATGCTATGAAGAAAGAAGACGCTGATGTTTTGAAGAAGAAGATTGAAGAAGCAGGAGGTAAGGTTGAATACAAATAAAGAAGTATTCGAACAAGAAGTCACTAGGATGTTCATGGATCAGTATCTATGATATCTAGTGATTTTTTGTTATGATATATCTCTATGGAAATATTAGCTGAATTATTCGGAAACGAAACAAAGGTTAAGCTTATGCGTTTATTCCTTTTTAATTCTGATGTTGCTTTTTCTTCATCAGAAATAATAGAGAAAAGTAGATCAAGCAAGAAAGAAGTTAGAAAGGAGATAGCGAACCTAATAAAAGTAGGAATTATAAAAAAAAGGGCAGTTTCGAGAGACCTTCAATATAAGAAAAAGAAAAAGATTCTTGTTAAGAAGGTAAACGACATAGGTTACATTCTCGATCAGAAATTTCCTTATCTTCAGGCCCTTAAGACTCTTCTCATTATGGTTAGTCTTCATGCTAACGATAGCTTGGTAAAAAAGTTTAGCAATGTCGGACGTATTAAGCTTTTTATTGCTTCTGGGGTTTTTATCCAAGTCTGGGATACTAGGGTAGATCTATTGATAGTTGGAGATGATATCAATCTAAATCGTTTGGAGACAGTTATGAAATCGATTGAAGCGGAAGTGGGAAAGGAGATTTCATATTCCGCGTTTGAGACTTCTGATTTCGAGTATCGCTATGGTATGCATGATCGTCTGATTAGAGATATCCTAGATTTGCCCCATACTACGCTTGTGGATAAAATAGGCATCGATGATAATAAGGTGGTATAATAGCAGCATTAGTAATTATTAATGTCTGAGTTAATTTATTTTAAAATATGAACGTCTTAGAAAATTGGGGTCAAGGTTTTACTGAATCATTGTTATCTGTTTGGTACGGAATTCTTGATTTTTTACCAGGGTTCATCGGGGCAGTCGCAATATTTATCCTCGGTTGGTTATTAGCTACTCTAGTCGAGAAATTGGTAGAGGGAGTTTTTAAAAGTTTCAAGGTCGACACTCTTTTGAAGAGTACGGGCGTTGAAGAAGCTATTGAAAGATCAGGTTATAAATTAAATTCAGGACAATTTGTTGGTGCGCTTGTAAAATGGTTCATCATAACAGTTTTCTTGGTTGCATCTTTCGATGTTCTCCACCTTACAGAAGTTAATGATTTCCTTAGAAATGTAGTTCTAGCATATCTCCCACAAGTCATCGTAGCTGTCCTTGTTCTTATGGTTTCAGTTGTCATTGCTGATGCAATAGAGAAAGTTATTACAGCATCTGCAAGAGCAGCTCATGTAAGATCTGCAGTTCTTTTAGGCTCTGTTGCAAAATGGGCTATTTGGATTTTCGCTACTCTTATCGCTTTAGATCATCTAAATATCGGTGCATATATTGTTAATACAGTTTTTATGGGAGTCGTCGCTGGGTCAGCTTTAGCTTTTGGTTTAGCTTTTGGTCTTGGTGGAAGAGATACAGCATCTAAGATGTTGGAAAAGACAGTGCATACCCTTTCA
>JAYTYJ010000099.1:0-8714 GCA_043742445.1 Candidatus Tayloriibacteriota bacterium
TTCCGCACAACTCGCTCATTATCATATTTTATTGCTCCACTTATCGTAACTATTGGACTTGTCTACGCAACAGATCAATATCTATTTTTGATATTTGGAATTATTTGTCTTTTAACTGTTTATCCGATTCTAACCATTAAAGATACTAATTAATTTATTTTTTGCTTTCTCTCATTAAGTCATATATAATTCTTCTGCTATTTATTAATAATAATTGAGATACCGTATACATATGGCTAAAATTAAATCAGTTTTCGCAAGAGAAATTCTAGACTCAAGAGGTAATCCTACAGTCGAGGTGGATGTCCAACTTAAAGATGGCTCATTTGGACGTGCTGCTGTTCCCTCTGGAGCCTCAACGGGGAGCCATGAAGCTGTAGAACTCAGAGATGGTGGTAAAAGATATATGGGCAAAGGGGTTGAAAAAGCAGTAAAGAATACGAATACTATTCTAGCAAAGGGCCTCGTCAATAAAGACTTTGATCAGAGAAGTCTTGACCTTGCCATGATAAAGCTTGATGGTACTGAAAATAAAGGAAGACTTGGGGCAAATGCAATACTAGGTATCTCTATGGCCTTCTCACGAGCCTCTGCAATAAGTATGAGAATTCCTTTGTATCAATATTTCAACAAAATCGCTAAGACAAAAAATACTATACAGCTACCTGTCCCAATGATGAATATTTTAAATGGTGGAAAACATGCTGAAAAATCTATCGATTTCCAAGAAATTATGATCATGCCTGCTGGGGCGAAATCTTTTAAGGAGGCTCTTAGATACGGGACTGAAGTCTTCCACGCTCTAAAGAAGATTCTTCATGATAAGGGTTTATCGACAACCGTTGGAGATGAGGGTGGATTTGCTCCCTCACTTTCTTCAAATGAAGAGGCTCTAAAGATCGTTATACAGGCTATAGAAAAAGCTGGATACAAAGCTGGTAGAGATATATTCCTTGCTCTAGATGTGGCTGCGACAGAACTTTATAAAGATGGTAAATACGTACTTGCATGTGAAAATAGAACACTTACAAGTGAAGAAATGGTAAGATTTTATGTTGATTGGTGTGAAAAATACCCAATCATCTCTATTGAAGATGGTTTAGCAGAGGATGATTGGGATGGTTATAAGATGCTTACACAAAAACTCGGAAAGAAAGTACAAATTGTTGGGGACGACTTATTTGTAACAAATATTTCACGACTAAAAATGGGAATTGAAAAAGGCGTTGGAAATTCAATTTTAATTAAATTAAATCAAATTGGAACAGTTTCAGAAACAATCGATGCAGTAAATATGGCAAAGAAAGCAAGCTATACATCTATCATTTCTCATCGCTCAGGAGAAACGGAAGATACAACAATCGCAGATTTCGTGGTTGGAACAGGAACAGGGCAGATAAAGACAGGATCACTTTCAAGAACAGATCGAGTGGCAAAGTATAATCAACTTTTAAGGCTTGAGGAGGTTCTTGGAAAGAAAGCGATATTTCGAGGAATGAAAGTTTTTAAGACGGAGTAGGAGTGGGTTGTAACAGAAAAGGCGATAAGTAGTATCGCCTTTTCTTATACTCTACTTCCCCAACATTACATTGTTAGAGCTGATATTGTAGGAGCAGCTGGTGCTGGCTTAGGTCCTTTTGACATGTTATTAACGCACTGGTTGATTAGCTCCTGTGCGTTGTACATTATAAAGCTGTTTCAAGTCTGTTCTGCTTTTACTCATTACTTTGACAACGAGTCAAAAGCTTGGGTGAGAAAGTGAGAAAGCTACGTACTCTTTTGGTATGGTCTAATATTGTTCAAAATTAGATCATTATTCCCTGTTTTTGGCTATAACTAAGGAAACCCTTCGTCTTCTCTAAGTAATCTTGCACATCTTTTATACTTTGTTCTTTTCCAACCTTACTCCAATAACCAAATTTTATTTGACTTTGAATAAAAATAGTTGCTTGCAGAGCTTGGCGATCTAAAACAAGGTCCGTTCCCGCATAACCCTTCATGAGCTGTTCGCTTGCCTCATCACTTATTCCTCGCCCCAATGCGATAACAATAGCTCGTGCCAAATCCATGTACGGATGCCCCAAAATAGGAACGGGATCGAATACAGTAAGTGGGTCAGTAGCAAATATATTCTGATAAGCAAAGTCATTGTGACAATAGCAACTTTCTGTGGATGTACCGACAAATTCCTTCATTATTTTAACCGCCATCGAGAAATTACCATGTTTATCTTTGTCCAAAAAAGCAGCGCCTTCTGATCTACTTTGACTGATCTCATAATCGAGCCAATCGCTGAATTTAGAATAGCCACCTTTACCATCCTTGACCACTCCAAATCCTACACTTTTAGCTTTATGCATCGTACGTAAAGTACCACCCATTTTTACAAATATCTCCTCCTTGATCATGGCTCCTTTTTTGTAAACATCATTCAAAGGTTTTGCGTCAATATATTCCATAAGCAAATAGGAACCGCCATCGATCATTCCTTCTTCTATTACATGAGGGACTTTGACACCAACTTTTTCCCAAGCTGTGAGAAAAGCTCCTTCACTTTTATAGAAGAATTTTGTACTTAAAGGAAGTTTTAACACTCGCTTTTCATCTGAAGTCTGTACTATACAGACCAATGAAGCCGATCCCACCGTTGGAAAAAAGACTTTTATATCCTTATCTTTAAAAAAAGGATGCTGATTTAAGAATGTTTCTATATGTAAAAGCAGACCCAACTTACGTTCGTTAGACTGAGCATCAACCCCATGAAGCGAAAGTGTGGGCTGATTAATAAAATGTATCATAAAAAAATTATAACATGAAAATAGGTTCGCCATTTAATAATCAGCTTACAGGGTTCCTGGTAATCAAAAACCACCATCTCGCGACAGGGCTTCTGTGTTGAGTATGGTGGTATAGCCTGTGATCTTGATCAGACTATGATTTTTTCGCCACGAGGGTTATCTATGGTGATCTGAACAGGAATTCCATTTTCCATCAAGAATCCACCCATCGACCGACCCTCTACCTCAGCCAACCTGACGACTAAAAGCGCATGAGGATACCCGAATTCGTACTTAACCCGACGCACTACATCCTCTTCGGATTGCGAGGTGGTAACGATGTAATAGAGAGCAGACAGGATCTCTACGTCACTGAGTTCGTCGTGGGGTAGTCCTTTATTGACAATATCCCGACCAACCTTCTGAAGAATCTTCTCAAGAGTATTATATCGACCTGCAACAATTCGTTCAATGTCAGTGGTGTTCATGAATTCTCCTAAATTGAATTTTTCGTTTGGGTAAAATGCCTAAATTAAATATATAACTATTATAGTGATATGTCAATAGGTATATTTTAGATAGTTTTTGCTAAAATATACCCCTATGACTGATAAAAAGATAACTCAAGTAATGCTTATTATCCTCGATGGCTGGGGTCATCGAGAAGATATGAAAGATAATGCCATACAAGCAGCAAAGACTCCCGTTTTTGATAAACTTTGGGCAAACTATCCTCACACACTTCTTGATGCTTCAGGTCTTGCCGTCGGCCTTCCTGAGGGTCAAATGGGAAATAGTGAAATTGGTCATCAGACAATCGGTGCTGGAAAAATTATCGATACTGATCTTGTAAAAATAGACAAGGCTATTCAGACTGGAGAATTTGCAAGAAATCCTGCTTTCAAAACCCTCTTCGATCATGTCAAAAAAAATAAATCGACGCTGCATGTCCAAGGACTTTTGAGTGATGGAGGTGTCCATAGTCACATGAATCACCTTTTTGCTTTTCTAAAAGCAGCAAAAGACGCAGGAATAGAAGACGTAGCAATCCACGTATTTACCGATGGACGTGACACAGCTCCACAGAATGCTTCAAAGTATTTAAAAGAGCTTGAGGATGTCCTTCTCGAACTTGGTGTAGGAAAAATAGCTACCATTTCTGGTCGTTATTTCGCTATGGATCGAGACAATAACTGGGATCGCCTCGCAAAAGTAGAGAAGGCTCTTTTTGATTGCAAAGGAAATGTTTGTAAGATCGCGCCTTCAGTTCATATTGAATCACTTTACAAAGATGGGAAACTTGATGAACACATAGAACCGATTACCTGTTTAGATGAGTCAGGCAAAGGAATAACTATTAAAGAAAATGACGCACTCTTTTTCTTTAACTTCAGAGCCGACCGCGCACGAATGATTTCCAAGAAGATTTTAGAAAAAGAAAAAACTCACAATATCCTTTATGCAACAATGACTGAATATGGTTCAGAATTTAAATGCACGGTCGCTTTCCCTTCTTCAAAAATAGAAACTACTTTAGCTGCTGAAATTTCAAAGGCAGATCTGACCCAAGCCCACATCGCAGAAACAGAGAAATTTCCCCATGCTACGTACTTCCTCAATGGTGGCGTAGAGAAGCCATATCCTGGAGAAAAACATATTATGCTCGATAGTCGAAAGGATGTAGCTACACATGATCTCGCCCCTAAGATGCGTGCAAAAAGTATTGCGGATAAAGCTATCGAAGAAATAAATGCAGGCGTAAATTTTATCTTTATTAACTTCGCTAATCCCGACATGGTCGGCCATACCGCCAATGTCCCAGCAATCGTTGAGGCAGTCGAAGAAGTCGATCTCCAGTTGGGGCGTGTACTAGAGACTCTAGAGAAAAAAGGCGGTGTAGCGTTCGTTACGGCTGATCATGGAAATGCTGAAACAAATATCGATCAAGAAACCGGAAAAAAACACACATCGCACACCATCAATCCTGTACCAGCAATTTTAACTTCTAAAAATTATAGTCTTAGAAGTGGTGGTGGCCTTTCAGATATCGCTGCGACGATACTTTCACTTCTTAATACCTCTCAACCGAAACCTATGACTGGAAAGAATCTTCTTCTTTAGTTTCTCTAAAGAGTTTTACAATCATACTTACGTACTTTAAGATCAAGATAACTGATGTTACCAAAAACAAACCTAGACCAATCCCCGCAAAAACATCTGACAACCAATGAACTCCTAGATATACCCTACTAAAAGCAGTTAAAAGTAGCAAAAAAACCGAGATTACAATAAGAATTTCTCGGACATGAATAGATTTGACCTTTACGATAAAGAAATAGACAAGGAGTGTAAAGAAAATGGTAGCAGCGACAGCATGTCCACTTGGAAAGCTGTATCCAGCTTGAGCGATGAAGGCATCTTCTGGTCTGACTCTCATCACTATATTTTTAATAATAAAAGTAAAAAGGTATCCCCCACTAAGCGATGAAAAACCGATGAGAGCATAGTGATAATTTTTTTTATACATGAGATAAGAAATAATAATAAGACTCGTAATAGTAATACTAGCAGGACTAAAGATATTTGTAATATAAATCATAAAATTCAGCCAGAAATCTGTGGCGTGCAGAAAGAAAAAATTATTAACATAGAGATCTAGTTCAAGTAGAAACACCTTATCTGTTAATGCGTCTTGAATTGTTTTAAAGAATAAGTAGAGTCCGAATATATTAAGCGCAACGGTGATTAGTTCATACTTTGCAAAAACATGAAATTTTTTATTTATAAATCTATATCCCCAAATAACCAAAATCCCAATTATTATAAAGATAAAAATATATTTACCGATAACTGCAGTAACCACATGATAACTTGATCCAAATATATAGCCAATTCCGACAGAAATAATCGACCATAATGAGACAGAAATAAAATCTAGAAGCCAGAATATCCTCGTATCTACAGAACTTGCGCCAATCATAAAAGGTGACAATGTTCTAGTAAGAGGACTAAATCTCCCCAAAAGAATGGCTTTAAATCTATGATCACTCACAGTTTTTTTTGCCTTTTCAATATACTCTTCTTTAAGAAAAAAATACTTTCCAAATTTCACCAGAAGCGCAAAGCCGTATTTCCTACCCAAATAGAAGCCAATCAAATCCCCTATCATAGCACCGAAAATTACAACTACTGTAACAATAGCTAGATTAAGAATACCAAGTTTAGACAAAAAACCAGAAATTATGACGACGGTATGGCCGGGGATAAATTGACCTATAATAGGAACTCCTTCAGCAATAGTAGAAAAAAAAAGAAAAAAATAACCTCCATGCTCCACTATTGACTGTAAATTTTGACTTACCAGATGAAGAAGTTGGAACATATGCTTGTTTGTAGCTATTATTATACCACAAATAGGATAAAATTCTGATGAAATTCTTATGCAAGATTTCCCCAAAATATATGGTATAAATTAAAAATTAAACTATAATCTATACTATCATCATATGAAAATCTTATTGATTGAAGATGATTCGGAGATTGCTAGCTTTATCAAAAATAGTTTGATGGAAGATTCGTTTTCCGTAGATGTAGCTAAAAATGGTGGTGACGGTTCTTTCTTGGCTAGAACAAACCCTTATGATGTCATCGTCACTGACCAATCTCTACCTATAAAAGATGGTATTACTGTGTGTGAAGAAATACGAGCCTCTGGCATCGAAACTCCCATTATCTTTCTTACTGTTCACGGAGAAATAAGAAAAAAGATTTTAGCTTTCGGAAAAGGCGCGGATGATTATATGACGAAACCGTTTTCTCTAGAAGAATTGAAAGCACGCATTCTTGCTGTTGCTCGTAGACCACATAAGATTGAAAGTTCTATATTGACTATTGACGATATCATACTCAATACAGAGAAAAGAACAGTAAAAAGAGGAGACACCCATATTTATCTAACCCGAAAGACATACGACCTTCTAGAATATCTGATGAAAAACAAAGGCAAGGTACTTTCTCGTGGAATAATAATGGAGTACGTTTGGAATCTAGAAAGTGACCCGTTTTCAAATACAGTCGAAGCTCACATTATGAATCTAAGGAAGAAGATAAATATTGATGGCAAAAAAGACATTCTAAAAAATCTTCCCGGGCGTGGATATATCATAGACGATAACTAGATCTTACCCTCTTTGATCTGCTTAATGAATGCGTCTGTTTGAGTTTTCAATAATGGAAACTTCTCTCCCGCATCCTTTAAAGTCTCTATAGCTAAATCTTTTTGTTTACTGAGGACATAAGCGTATGCAAGAGCTGGATATAAATCCTGATTTGTTGGAGCATCCTTAATCATATCCTTGTATATAGCAATAACTTTATCGTATTGCTTTATAAAAAGATAGGCATTCATAACCTTAGGATCATTGAATATTTTTGGTTCAGATGCAAACTCTTTTTCAATCTTTGCGCTTTCTCCAGATACAATGAATGCGGCTATATAGTTTGTCTTTGCATTTGGATTATCAGTAGCAGATAGATATGCAGCTTGTGATAGAGCTTGGGCTTCTTTCATCTTGCCAAGATTGAGATAATTTGAAACGAGTTCAAAGATAATTGTTTGCTTATGTGGAGAAATTATATTTGCCTTTTCAGCAAGTGATGTAGCATTTTTATAATCCCCAACAGCATCATAGAAACTTGCACCAATTATATAGATTCTCGAATCGTTCGGTGTTGTCTTTATTTGATTTTCAATTTCTTTTTTGGCTAAAGTGTAGAAATCAACTTTTTTCTTATCGGGAAGTGTCTGATTTTGAATTACGTTTACTCCACACGTCAAAAGCTGTTCTCTAATTTCTTGATTGGCGACAGCCTGATCTAAATCTAGAGATTTTTGGAATAATTGAGCTGAGACAGAATCGGCACTCGAACAAGCTTGGAGCGAGGTAATAAGTCTCATATTAGCCTGTATTGGACGGACATTTACAAAATACAGTGATACGCCAAGGCATATTACAATGACAGGTACAAATATATAGTCTCTAACTGTAACAGTGTCCTCTGAAGGTGTTATATCATGGTGTCTAAACACTGATAAAGTCTTGGTCTCAGATAATGAATGAAAAAAGGCTAAAAGTGTAAAAAACATAAAATAACTTGTCTGATTGTCGAATACGAATATATTATGCATCGCGTAAGCACCAATCAAGCCAATTAATACTGACTTCTGGCCCACACTTATATTACTCTTATAAATATAGACAAGTGAAATAATATAAAGTGCAAGATATGAAAGTAAACCAAGTAATCCTCCGGCAACCAACCAATCAAGAAATACGTTATGCGCTCGATCAAACCACTGCTCATGCATCCACATCTTTGGATCGTAGTGGGAATTAAAGATATAGTTAAAGTTCTCCTGCCCAACACCCAAAATAGCAGTCTTTGGACTTTCAAAAACTCCCTTTATTGCCATTGGCCAAATGAAGCCACGAGCCTGAGTCTTCGTATCTGAAATAGAGATAGTCGCTAGACGACTAAGTACAGCATTATTTTGTATCCATTGTGCATGTCTATTGTAATAAAAGGAAACTCCAACAAGAACCACGAGTAGCAGTGCGCATGCAGCAATTCCTCTTGAAAGATTTGATTGACCTTTTTCTTTTGTACCAAAGACAGCATAAATAAAGGTAGAAATGATAATAGCAGCAAGCCATGCAAGAATAGTACCTCGAGTAGCCGTTTGAAACATAATAAATGAAAAGAATGCAGCTCCGATACTATAAACCCAAAATTCTGCTTTTTTATTAAAATAGGTAACTGCCAAATATCCAGAAAGGAAGGCACTAATGATCATATATACCGCCATGTATTCTGAGTTACCGAGAGATGCATCAACTCGACTCCCCTGATGAGTCACTGCCCAACCAAAGAATTGGA
>JAYTYJ010000100.1:0-9188 GCA_043742445.1 Candidatus Tayloriibacteriota bacterium
TGTAACCCTTCTTTTCTTTGGAAGTATAGCCCTAGTGGCAACGGGTATTGTTCGAAATGAATTTTTCCCAGTTTCAGATCAAGACTATATTTATATAGATATGAACACTCCAGTCGGATCAAGTTTAGATCAAACAGATACCAAGACGAGACTCGTTGAAAATAAACTTTCCATATATCCAGATATTACGAATTATTCGACACTCATCGGTCGTGCAAGCCCAAACTCTGGAAAATTCGGAGGTGCTGGAACTGGTTCTACCAACCTCTCTTCTATAAGCTTAACCCTGAAAGACAAAAAAGTTCGTTCAATGAAGTCTTATGAACTGACCGATATCATCAGAAAAGATCTTTCTAATGCAAATATTCCAGGAATTAAAATAAATGTTTCAGTAGCAGCTGGAGGTCCACCAGCCGGTTCAGCGTTCGAAGTTCATATTTCTGGCGATGACTTAGGGGTATTGACTAAGATCATGAGTGATCTTAGAACATCTCTTTCTACTATTCCTGGAGTAATCAATATAGATACTTCTATTAAAGATTCTGTTCCTGAATACACTTTCACACTAGACCAAGTAGCACTTCAAAGAAATAACCTAACTGCAGCATATGTAGGTTCAGTCCTTCGAACAGCTATCTCAGATATCGAGATTGCTAAGATTGTAAAAGGTGAAAAGGAGATAAAGTTAATTGCGACTTTTGACAAAGGTACCATACCGAATCTAGAATCGATTCAAAACCTTCAAATCCTAAATTCACAAAAACAACCAGTATATCTCAAAGATGTATCAAAAATCGAATTAAAGCCGGCTGTAAATGTTATTACACGTATCGATCAAAAGAGAACCTTTATTCTTTCATCAGGGGCTGATTCAAGTAGTAATGGACCAACGATCCTTACTGCTTTCCAAAAGAAAATTGCAGATTATAAAATACCAACAGGCTATACCATTTCATATGGTGGAGAAAATGAACAGAATGCAGAATCATTTACTTCAATCATTCGCGCCATGATGATAGCTATTTTCCTTATCATTGCTACTTTAGTTATTCAATTCAACTCATTCCGTAAAGCACTAATTGTGCTAGTGCCCATACCATTAGCCTTGATTGGCGTATTCCTCGGTATGGCAACATTTAACGTATCCCTAGGACTTCCAGCACTTATTGGAATTTTGGCACTCTTCGGAATCGTGGTGAAGAACTCTATTATCTTGGTTGATAAAATAAACCTAAATCTAAAAAGTGGTATTCCGTTTGAAGATGCGATAGTTGATGCAGGAAAATCACGACTCGAAGCTATATTTATCACTTCACTTTGTACTATTTTCGGAATACTTCCAGTTACTTTGTCAGACGAATTCTGGCAAGCACTCGGCTCAGCAGTTATTTTTGGACTAACGCTTTCCTCATTCTTAACACTCTTTTTTGTACCTGCTTTCTATTTGATAATGATGCGAGGGACTGAGGGGGAAGAAAAGTAACGGGACTAATTTACAAAGTTTTGCTATTATACTCACATGTCAAAAAAGATTTTACTTTCGGGTGTTAAACCAACTGGCCGACCTCATATCGGAAACTACTTCGGGGCCATGAAACAATTTGTTGATCTGCAAAATGCACACAAAGATGCTGAAAAGTTTTTTATGATTGCTGACTATCATGCACTTAACTTCATTCATAATGCCGAAGAAATGAAGCATAATACTTTAGATCTAGCTATTGACTATTTAGCTATTGGTATAAATCCTGAAGAATCGGTACTATTTAAACAAAGTGATGTGTCTGCACATACAGAACTAGCATGGATTTTCGATACTATTACAACAATGCCTTATTTGATGAGAGCTCATGCTTTTAAAGATGCCGAAGCAAAAAATAGCGAGATCAGTGTAGGAACCTTTAACTATCCCATGCTTATGGCTGCAGATATTTTACTCTACGATACTGACGTTGTACCAGTAGGGCAGGATCAGAAGCAACATATTGAATATACACGAGACACAGCAGAAAAGTTCAATAACACTTTTGGAGAAACTTTTAAACTTCCAGAACCACTTATCATGAAAGATGTAGCTATCGTTCCTGGAACTGATGGACAAAAGATGTCGAAAAGCTATGGAAATACAATTACGCTTTTTGCTACACGAGAAGAGATAATGAAAGCAGTGATGAGTATAGTCACAGATTCAAGTGGAGAAACTCCGATGAATGTTTATAATATTCATAAACTCTTAAAATCAGAAAGTGAATTACAAATACTTTACACAGAAAATAAAGGAAAGTATAAAGCATTGAAAGAAGCTTTGATAGAAGATTTAGATGTATTTATAAAACCATTAAGAGAAAGACGAGTGGAGATAGCGGAAAATGTCGAGGAAGTAGAGAAGATTTTAATGAATGGAGCTTTGAAAGCAAGGGAAAAAGCGGATGAAAAGTTGTTTGCAGCGAAGACGGCTATTGGGTTGGTATAAAATGCGATATTTGCCAATTCCATTAAACAAAAGAGCGCCGCAAGATGTGATCTCGCGGCGCGTGAGCTCTTAATAGAGCACTAACTATATACCGTATACCGGGGCACTGATCAACCCTTTTCACCACCACCATACTGATCGAAGTCGTTCACACTGGGGAACGTGCACTCGATCTGGTAGATGCCAGCAGGGGCACTGAATTTCCAAGTGCCTTTTGTGGCATCAAAGGGAACTTCGATCCGCTTTGACGAGAGGGGACTACCCTCCTTCTGGAGCTTCGTCATTGTGACACTTGTCGGACGGATTGTCCTGTGGGCGCCATAGACAGGCACCTCGATGGTGACATCACCAGTGAAACCTTGAAGAAGGTTAATTTCACCGACAGGCATACGTCCATAGAGCATCCATCCATTATTCGAGTAGAAGACGGTATTGCCAACCAAGTCGTTAAAACCTGACGCCACACGCACTTCACTCGATGAACTTTGACCGATTAGGGCCCAAACACGCTGACCTTGCAGAAAACCGCCACCGTTGAGGCTGTATCCCCATGTGTCATTGCCATTGCTCACGAGCAGGTTGCCGTCTTCCAGCATTCCTAGTTCGAGGGTAACAATAGCGTCTGTGCCGTCGCATTCAGTGTTGAGATCTTGTTGACCTCCCCAATTACGGCCTATGAAGCGGACCGAGTCGCCACATGCTCCAGGAATCGTCGTTTGGAGATTCCAGGGAATATAGACATACGGACTAAAGTCACCCTTGACGACAAGGGTGCCAGCGGGGCCTTCCTCGATATCCAGTTGGCCGTAGCCGTGCAAGACAGCGACGTTGTTGGTGTTGTAGTAGGTCAATTCGACCGACACATCGTAGTAGTTTTCCGGGGTGGGAATCACCTCAGCAGAGAACGGCTGCGATGCAGTCGCTTTACTGATCTGATCAAAGGAACCGGGGGTATTATACCCCGCACCCCTCATCGCCTTACGATCCATGACATAAGTCCACGGAATGTTGAGACTACGCCCAGAGAAATTCCACTGTGCGTGATCAACCTGACTGAGCAGGAAGCGCACCGTGGCTTGCCGTCCTGCGAGGATCGTATCGAACGGCACCATGGGTGCCGATGCATTATCATTCGGGCCGGCCATGAGGTGGGCACCGAAGTTGGAGAGGAGGACGAAGGCGCATAGCGCCAGGACAGACAGAATGTTTTTCATATTATAACTAAGTTGTAGTTGCTATACTGTGGACTTTGCATTTACTGCTACTTGCCGCTTTGGGCGGCAGGGTTTGTGTTGATCCCGCCAAATTTCGGTGTGACCCGAAATGTAACAATCTTTTTATTGCTGGCGGGAGAATCTGTGCTGATGACCACCGGAGTGATCTTAGGCAAGTTTTCGGACACCCGCTCCGACAGGATGACCGTGGTGTCTTCTTTATGGAGCATCAACTTCAGGAAGAAGCCGACACTCAGAACAAGGGTCATGGCGAGAAGAAACAGCAATGTGCGTGAGCGTTTCATTATTGTTAAGTGTTAAGTGTTGGATGTGACAGAAAAAGCCCTTAGTACAGCGGTGCAACAGAGCACTACAACGTTTGTATACGTATATGTAAAAGGACTAACTATGAAATATAGTAGCATATTAGATATATAATGTCAAATTTTAGTAATTACTTTATCGCATAGTAATATAGTATTTATTTTGTTATTATGTGCCCATGGAACGGACGTATATCAAGGATCTGAAAGAACATACTGGCAAAGAGGTTAGTATTTCTGGCTGGGTAGATATAAGACGCGATCAAGGTAAACTCATTTTCTTTGATTTCAGAGATGTTACAGGAAAAGTACAAGGTGTAATTTTACCAAATGCAAAAGAAGCTCATACTATCGGTTCAACTCTTCGACCTGAATGGGTAGTAAAGGTAGACGGAAAAATAAACGCTCGACCAGAGAAAAATGTTCAGAAGGATAAGTTGAACGGACAAATCGAATTAGAGATTTTACGAATTGAAGTTTTAAATACTGCCACCACTCCTCCTTTTGATTTGCACACAGACGGAAAAGAAATAAATGAGGAAGTCAGATTAAAATATAGATACCAAGATCTACGACGACCTAGACTACAAAAGAATATCATCAATCGACATAACGTACTTTTGCATATGCGAAATTTATTTTCAAAGGAAGGCTTCACAGAAATTGAGACACCCTTACTTTCAGCAACGACTCCAGAAGGATCTCGAGACTACATCGTCCCTTCACGACTCGACAAAGGCCATTTCTATTCTCTTCCTCAATCTCCACAGCAATACAAACAACTTTTGATGGCTTCAGGTTTTGAAAAATATTTCCAAATCGCTCGATGTATGCGAGATGAAGACACAAGAGGAGATCGACAGCCAGAATTCACACAATTAGATATGGAAATGTCTTTTGTTAAACAAAGAGATGTCATGGCAATCAATGAAAAAGTGATTCTCGACATCGTAAAGACTCTTTATCCTGAAAAAGAAATTCAAAATACTCCAATTCCAGTGATGACATACAAAGAAGCACAAGAAAAATACAAGAGTGATAAACCCGATATTAGAAAAGATAAAAATAATCTAAATGAATTAGCTTTTCTTTGGGTTGTAGATTTTCCATTCTTTGAAAAAGATGAAGAAACAAAAAAATGGACATTCACTCACAATCCTTTTTCTGCACCGAAGCCAGAATTTATGAGTGATTTAATTGAAGGAAAAAATATTGAAAATATTCTGACCACTCAATATGATCTTGTTTTAAACGGTTATGAAATTGGAGGGGGAAGTATTCGAAATCATAATCCTGAGGCGCTAAAAGCAGTATTTAAAATAATGGGATATGAGGATGAAAGAATCGAAAGAAACTTCGGACATATGCTCTCTGCACTAGAATCAGGAACACCACCGCATGGAGGGATGGCGTGGGGATTTGATAGATTGATGATGATCTTGGAAGATGAACCAAACATCCGAGAAGTGATTGCTTTTGCAAAAACAGGAGAAGGAAGAGATCCAATGATGGGGGCCCCTGGCAAAGTAACTGAAAAACAATTAAAAGAATTAGGAATAGAAATTGTAGAATAAAAAATAATTAAATCTGGTACAATATACAAATGCCAGACGCCTTTAAAATAAAAACTGAAGCCTTTGAAGGTCCCCTCGACCTCCTCCTCTCACTCGTAGAAAAAAGAAAACTTTTTATAAATGATATTGCACTTTCGAAAGTTACAGACGATTTTATTGCTCATATCCAAAGCTTTAAAGCTATACCCATGGATGTAGCTGCTTCTTTTATCCTTATTGCCTCTACACTTCTTTTAATCAAATCTAAGTCACTTCTTCCAGAACTTAATCTTACAGAGGAAGAACAGGGCGATATTCATGATCTAGAAACAAGATTAAAAATCTATCAGAGGATCAAAGAAGTGAGTATCAGTATCAGCGGTATTTTTGGCACCCATATTATTTTTCCAAGATCTCAAGTGCCTCCAACTAACCCCGTCTTTTCTCCACATGAATCCACGAATCTTTTATCACTAGCTCAAGTAATTAAAGACATTATTAAAGCGTTACCAAAAAAAGAGCACATCCCTAAGGCAATCGTAAGAAAAGTTATAAGTCTTGAGGATATGGTTGACAATCTGACCAAAAGAATCACTTCGGGCCTAAAGATGAAGTTTAGTGATTTTGCTAGTGAACATAAAGAGGAGAAGGTGCATATCATCGTCAGTTTTTTAGCCATGTTGGAACTTGTAAAACAGGGGATTATCCATGTTACGCAAGAAGATCATTATGGAGACATTCACATGGAAACAAAAGAAGTAGGAGTTCCTCGATATAATTAGTATAATATTTGTATGTCTTTATCACTTGAATCTAAAATAGAAGCACTACTCTTTTGGAAAGCAGAAACTCTTTCTATTAAAAAAATATCTGCCATACTAGATAAAAAAGAAGAAGAAATAAAAGAATCTCTAAAAAACCTAAGCGAACAATTAAAGGGTAGAGGTATCACACTGATCGAGTGGGAAGATGATGTCACATTAGGAACAGCAAAGGAGGTCTCTGAGCTTATCGAGGGTCTTACCAAAGAAGAATTATCAAAAGACCTTGGTAGAGCTGGACTTGAAACACTTTCAATTATTTTATATCAAGGACCACTTTCCCGTGTTGATATCGATTACATTCGAGGAGTAAATTCTCAGTTTATTTTAAGGAATCTCTTGATGAGGGGACTTATCGAAAGAGTTGATAATCCAAAAGATCAACGTGCTTTTTTATATAAACCATCTCTTGAATTACTTTCATTTTTAGGTATTTCAAAGATAGAAGATTTGCCAGATTTTACAGCAGTCAAACTTGATATAGAAAATTTTAAAACTCAGAAGAATGATGAACAAACTGAAAATTGATAAAGTTTATTTAACCTCCATTGTACTACTTGCTGTCACAGGGTTTTTTATCTTTAGTTCCGCCTCTCTTGGCCTCCTCGCTAGAAATGGTGCCAGTTTTCAATCAGTAGCGCTCAATCAATCCATAGGACTATTCCTGGGAATTATCGCATTTTATGTAATGTCGAGAGTTAATTATAAGTTTTTACGTAAAAATGCTTTTTATATACTTATTGGTGCACTTTTTATTAACCTTCTTCTTTTTATTCCAGTTTTCTCACTAAATCATGGAGGTGCTTCTCGTTGGATCGATTTAGGATTTATTACATTTCAACCTTCAGAGTTTTTGAAAATAGCGTTTATTATATATTTTGCCGCATGGCTTTCTGGACTGAAAGAAAGAGTGGAAACATTAAAATTCGGAATTATTCCATATCTAGTAATCGTTGGCATCATTGGTACTCTTCTTTTGGCTCAATCAGATACGGACACACTAGTCGTTATCGCTACAACTGGAATGATAATGCTATTTATTTCTGGTGGAAAAATAAAACATATTTCAGTTTTAATTTTGATTGGGGCAATAGCATTAGCTTCGATCATTTATTTACGCCCGTATGTCAAACAAAGAATAATGACTTTTATAAATGGCGCAAGTGATGCACGAGGTGCGGGTTATCAGATCCAACAATCATTAATCGCTATCGGTTCGGGGCAGATTATCGGTAGAGGTTTTGGTCAAAGTGTTCAGAAATTTAATTATTTACCCGAGCCAATAGGAGATTCTATTTTTGCAGTTGGAGCAGAAGAATTTGGTTTTATTGGAAGTATTATTTTAATAGGAATTTTTTTACTTTTCTTTATGAGGTCTATGAAAATCTCAGTAAAGTCAGTTGATTCATTTGGTGGACTTACGACAATAGGAATTGCTATACTTATACTTATCGAGTCGTTTATGAATATTTCATCTATGCTCGGTTTGATTCCACTTTCCGGTATGCCACTACTTTTTGTTAGTCATGGAGGAACTGCACTTATCATCACCCTCGGAGCAACTGGAATCATCGCAAATATTTCAAAATATCAGAAACACGAATAATTAATTTATGAAAATACTATTTACTGGTGGAGGAACGGGCGGACACTTTTATCCTATTATTGCAGTTGCACAAGCCTTGGATGAAGAAATCGCAAAGAAAAAGATGCTTCCTGCGAAAATGTATTTTATGTCTCCCTCTCATTACAATGCGAGAGCACTTTTCGATAATGAGATAGAGTTTATGTATGTACCAGCAGGAAAGATTCGCCGCTATTTTTCTATCTTCAATTTTACCGACGCTTTTAAAACCCTCTATGGAATGTTTGTGGCTCTTATTAAAATGTATAGACTATATCCTGATGTAGTTTTTGCGAAGGGTGGATACACTAGTTTTCCTGCACTTTTTGCAGCAAAAATATTGCGAATCCCCATCATTATCCACGAATCAGATAGTACTCCGGGAAAAGTAAATGCTTGGGCGGCAAAATTTGCAGAGAAGATTGCTATATCATATCCACAGGCTGCAGACGCATTTCAAAAACAAAAATCAGAAGGTAAAGTTGCTTTTACTGGAAATCCGATCCGAAAAGAAATTTTATTACCTCTTTCAAATGGTGCTAGAGAATTTCTCAATCTAGAAGAAAAAATTCCTGTTATTTTTATCTTAGGCGGTTCTCAAGGATCACAAATTATTAATGATGTCGTCATTGATGCCGTCGATGATTTAGTCAAAAAGTATCAAATTATTCATCAGACTGGTCGAGCAAATCTTGCATCATCAAAAGAAACATCGAGCCTCATTTTAAAAGATAATCCAACAGGTTATCGATACCATGCTTTTGATTATTTAAACGATCTAACTTTGAGAATGTCAGCTGGCGTTGCAGATATTATTATTTCCCGTGCAGGCTCTACTATTTTTGAGATTGCAGCCTGGGGTATTCCATCCATCATCATTCCTCTTTCAAAAAAAGTTAGCCATGACCAAGTACATAATGCTTTTGCATACGCTCATAGTGGTGCATGCACGGTTATTGAAGAAGATAACTTTAGTTCACACATCCTCATATCAGAGATTGATAGAATACTTGGCAATCAAAACCTTAAAAATAGAATGAGTCAAGGGGCTAGGGAATTCAGTCGCATTGACGCTGCAGCTAAGATTGCAGAAGTTATAAGTCTTTATCCACTACAGTGAAATGATACTGACACTTTTCTATATTCGGCTTAATAGTTAATTTAATCATCAACGATTTCT
>JAYTYJ010000101.1:0-2277 GCA_043742445.1 Candidatus Tayloriibacteriota bacterium
GGCTATAAATCCTGCAAATAAAGAAAAAGTTCCACTTTGGATTGCTGATTATGTTTTAGCAGATTATGGGACAGGGGCAGTGATGGCTGTACCTGCACATGATGAGAGAGATATGATGTTCGCAAAAAGATATGATCTACCTATAAAAGAAATAGAAGTAGTCGATAAATTAGAAATTACTAAATCTGTAGGAGGGAGATGGGTTACAAAGTTTAAACTTCGTGACTGGGTCTTTTCTCGCCAAAGATATTGGGGTGAACCTATTCCTGTTGTGCATTGTGAAAGATGTGGCATCGTTCCTTTACCTGAAAAAGATTTACCCTTAAAACTCCCTAAAGTCAAAAATTATGCGCCATCTCAGACAGGGGAATCTCCATTAGCAACGATCGAGAAATGGGTACATACAAAATGTCCTCATTGTAAGGGTAAAGCAAAAAGAGAGACTGATACAATGCCAAACTGGGCAGGCTCAAGTTGGTACTATCTGCGATACATGGATCCACACAATAAAAAAGCTTTTGCAGATAAGAAAAATTTAGAGTACTGGAACCAGGTTGATTGGTACAATGGGGGAATGGAACATACGACCCTTCATTTACTCTATTCTCGCTTCTGGCATAAATTTCTTTTTGATTTAGGACTTGTCCCGACAAGTGAACCCTATAAAAAAAGAACCTCCCATGGTTTAATCCTAGCAGAGGGTGGAGCAAAGATGTCTAAGTCAGTTGGAAATGTCATAAATCCAGACGATATTATACATGTAGTTGGAGCTGATACTCTACGAGTTCATGAAATGTTTATGGGGCCATTTGATCAAGCGATCGCTTGGGATACAAATACCATAGCAGGTTCAAGAAGGTTTATAGAAAGGATTTGGAAACTTCAAGGTAAAATAGGAAAGGTAGATGTAAATGATAAAGTCGATACACTTCTACAAAAAACTATAAAGAAAGTTACGGAAGATATTGAAGACATGAGATTCAATACCGCCATCAGTGCCATCATGATTCTCCTCAATGAATTTGAAAAAGAAAAAAATATATCGAGAGAGCAATATCAGACTATTATACAATTATCTGCCCCCTTTGCTCCGCATGTCACCGAAGAATTGTGGATACAATTAAAAAATAAGGGCTCAATTCATACATCTTCTTGGCCTCAATTTGATCCGACTAGACTAATAGAAAATAATGTGATTATATCTATTCAAGTAAACGGTAGGCTAAGGGGGACGATAAATACCACAAAAGATACTGAAGATGACGAAGTACAGAAAGTGGCTTTAAATATAGACGAAATAAAGAAATGGACTGATGGAAAAAGTATTAAAAAGGTAATCGTGGTTAAAAACAGACTTATCAGCATCGTTACAGAAGAAGGTCATATTTGACAACATATCAAGGCTAATGTAATATCAAAATTAACAAAGAATCAATAACTATCAACCAATTGCATGGCTACTACTCAATTCAAACCAAAACAGACAACTAAGAAATTACTTTCAGTTCTACCTGATAGAGCACGGGAAGTTCTCATAAAAAGATACGGCCTTGGAAAAAGTACAGAAAAAATGACTCTTGATGCTATCGGAAAACTCTATGGTATTACCAGAGAACGTGTCAGGCAAATTGAAAATTATGCTCTCGCAAATATTCGCAAGTCAGATGTATATAAATCAGAAAAAGCTGCTTTTTCTGAAATCGAAGAATTAATTCACAGTCTGGGGGGAATAGTAGTAGAAGATGATTTCCTTGGTCATACATCGAAAGATAAAGAACTACAAAATCACATACACTTTATTCTTGTTATAGGAGATATTTTCAAAAAAAGAAAAGAGGATGATGAATTTAAACACCGATGGCATGTAAATGAAGATCTAGCAAAACAAGTTGAGGAGTCACTTCGAAAGCTTTATACAAATCTTTCAGACGACGATCTTTTGCTTGAATCAGAAATTATAAGTAAATTTCTTGGACATCTAGAGAATGTAGCAGAAAAATATAAAAATCAGGAGATCATTCGCCGATGGTTATCTATTTCAAAGTCTCTCGGAAAGAATGCTATGGGTGAATGGGGACTTTCAAGTTCTTCGAATATTAAAACAAAGGGTATGAGAGATTATGCTTTCCTTGTTATCAGAAAGCACGGGTCGCCAATACATTTCAAAGAAGTTGCGAAGCAAATTACTCAAATCTTTAAGAAGAAAGCTCATGTCGCAACAACTCATAATGAACTCATAAAAGATAAAAGATTTGTACTTGTTGGACGAGGTCTCTA